>CALXYN010000005.1 GCA_944392975.1 uncultured Spirochaetaceae bacterium
GATCTCGATTTCCTTCCTCCTGCACAGCTCCCTCAGTATCTTGCCTATCTCCGTCCTCAGCCGGCCGTAGATTACCTGCCGCCTGTATTTCGGCGCGAACACTATATGGTATTTGCAGTTCCATTTCGTATGAGCTAGACTCTCACTATCCATTCCCATTCTCCTTATCTTCGGTGCTTCCTGGCAGTCGCACCTTTGATAGTAGAATGGGCTTTTATTTATGTATAGCTAAAAGCTTTCCTGAACCTCCGCACCATGCGGAGGTTTTCGTTGCACAAAAAAACGGTGCTCTGTTTCCAAAGCACCGTTGCTGATTTTCTTTTACTCTTTTTTTAGACGGTGTCAACAGAAAAACTCAAATTATTATAGATATAGTCTGTTATTATTTTGAGTATAAGAAGATACTCTAGATAATTTACACATTATTTCCCCATAAGAAAATCTATGATATTCCATCCTAGCGATGAATTCTCCCTGTAGAATTCTGTGTATCCGCATCGAGTGCAAATAATTGCCGTAAAGCGCTTGTTCTGCACATCAAAGACCTTCGAGAAATTACCACCTGTTGTCTGTATCCGCTCGCTATCAAACTCAGTACATCCGCATTTTGGACATATATAGCCTTTATTTTTCATTGTTCTTCCTTCGCTGATATCATAATCCAGATACTTGAATTAACGGAAGAAGATCTCAGATTTCAAGTGGTTCATCTAGCTGTGTTCTCAGATAATCCTCGATAGTCTCCGCACGTCTTATCATCGCAATACTCCCATCCTTTCTGATCAGATACTCCGCATGTCTGAGTTTTCCGTTGTAATTAAAGCCCATTGAATGCCCATGAGCACCGGTATCATGGATTATAAGGAGGTCACCGCGTTCAAGCTCTGGAAGCATTCTGTTGATTGCGAATTTATCATTGTTCTCGCAAAGTGAACCTGTAACATCGTACTTGTGATCATGGGGCCAGTCATCCTTTCCCGGTACAGTGATATGATGATAAGCGCCGTACATCGCCGGACGCATCAGGTCCGCCATCGTAGCATCGACGCCGACATAATCCTTATACTTATGTGCAACATGCCTTACCCTCGTAACAAGGTATCCATAGGGCCCTGTGATAGCCCTTCCCATCTCGAACGAGACCTTCAGCGGATAATCTACCATCTCCTCATAGAGTCTATGTATCTCATCTCCAAGCTTTTCAAAGCTGATTGCCTTGTCCTCCGGTCTATATGGAATACCAACGCCACCTCCAAGATCGACACGCTCGATGATTATACCTGTCTTCTTCCTTATTTCATTTACAAGCATGAAAAGCATTCTTGCAGTCTCGACGATATATGAAGCATCGAGCTCATTCGATGCAACCATTGTATGCAGCATGAAGTGTTTCGCCCCCTTCTCCTTTGCTATTCGGTAGCAATCGAAAATCTGAGAACGTGTCACACCATATTTTGACTCAACAGGGTTACCGATGATTGCGTTTCCTGTACGCTCTGCCCCAGGATTGTATCGGAAAGATACAGTCTCAGGAAAACTTCCCACAGCTCTCTCTACAGCTTCTATATGCGTAATATCATCAAGGTTCAGTACAGCACCAAGTTCATATGCCTTTCTGAATTCTTCGTCGGGAGTATCATTTGAAGTGAACATAATGCGTTCACCTGTTATTCCTGCCTGTTCTGCTATGATGAGCTCGGCAAGTGACGAACAATCAGCCCCGAATCCAAGAGAGCCCAGCATCCTCACAATGTTCACATTTGGAAGGGCCTTGACTGCAAAGTAGTTGATAAACCCCTCATTCCAAGCAAATGCCCTCTGAATGCGCCTCACATTATTCTCTATTGCAGCTTCATCATATATATGAAATGGCGTTTCAACCTTAGCCGCAAATGCATTTATTTCACTTTCCGGGAGTGGGAAAACCTTCGTACTCATAAATTCTCCTCAATACTTCTCACTGCACTCTCGACATTCTCTCTGTGACCATATGCTGAGACTCGTACATACCCTTCACCAGCTGGTCCGAATCCAGAACCGGGAGTCACGACGACGGAGGCCTTGTCAAGAAGGAGGTCGAAGAACGACCAGCTTGAAAGTCCATCAGGACAAGAGACCCAGACATAAGGACTATCGATACCACCAAAGCACTGTAGCCCCTTCCGCTCCAGTCCTTTCTTTATTATCCGTGCATTTTCAAGATAGTAATCCACAAGCGCGTCGCACTCTTTCCTTCCTTCTGGAGAGAGCGCTGCAATGCCACCTGCCTGTGAAATCGAGGATGCGCCGTTGAAGAATGTACACTGCCTGCGATTCCATAATCTGTTGAGGGTTCCATGAGGAGCATTCTCTGCCTCAAGGGACTCTGGAACAATGCTCCATCCAAGTCTTACACCGGTGAATCCGGCATACTTGGAGAAGGAATTGAGTTCGATTGCACAACGTTCAGCACCTTCAATCTCGTAGATTGAATGCGGAATACCCGGAGTCCTTATGTAATCAGAATACGCAGCATCAAATATTATTATTGAACCATTCTCAATCGCATAATCCACAAACCTCTTCAATTCTTCCTTCGTAGCTACGGCCCCTGTTGGATTATTCGGAAAACAGAGATAGATAAGATCTGCATGCTCAGAAGGAGGAGATGCAATGAATCCCGTCTCTGCCGTTGCTGGCATGTAGACAATTCCATCGTACCCGGCATTGGCCTCATTGTAATTTTCCGTATGTCCTGCAGCTACATTGGAATCAACATACACTGGGTATGAAGGATCCTGGACTGCAACGACACTGTCCTGACTGAAGATTGACTGTATGTTAGCAGCATCACTTTTTGCGCCATCGGATACGAAGATCTCAGACATACCAAGCTCAATTCCAAGCTCACTGTACCTCCTGCCGATAGCTTTTCTGAGAGCAATGTCCCCTTGCTCATCACCATAACCTGTGTATGTTGCCCTGTCTGAAAGCAAATCAATCTTATGCTTCATGGCTGCAACAATAGACGGAGGAAGAGCCTCTGTCGTATTGCCTATTCCGAGCCTGAGAATAGGACGTCCCGGATTTCTCTCCTGCCAGATCTTTGTACGCCTTGCAACCTCGGGGAAAAGGTATCCAGATGATAACCTCAGAAAGTATTCACTGCATCTTGCCATCAGATTCTGCCCTCCTTTATATCAGCAAACATACTATCGACAACGGAAAGAAGAGCGTGCTCCTTTTCTTCACTCTCCATGCTGCACAGCGGAAGCCGGAAGCTTGGAAGGCAAAGGCCTTTATGTGCCATAGCTGTCTTTATCGGAATCGGATTAGTCTCATAAAAGCAAGCCTTGAAGAAAGGGGCAAACCATGCGTTCAGACACTCAGCCTTTTCCATTTCACCAGCAAGTGCTGAATGAACCATATCAGCCATCTGCTTAGGGAAAAGATTCGATGCAACGGAGATTACACCTTCCCCTCCAAGTCTGATCAGATCCAGGGCTAGATTGTCATCGCCTGAAAGAACAGAAAAACCAGGCTTTCTTGTCCTCACAACATCGGCCATCTGGTCTAAATTCCCGGAAGCCTCCTTCACAGCCACGATATTAGGGCATTCATCCTCAAGTCTTCGAAGTGTTTCTGTTTCAAGATTCACACCTGTTCTTCCCTTGATATTGTAGAGAATGCATGGAACATGTACCGATGCTGCAACAGCCTTAAAATGGAGATAGAGCCCCTTTTGTGTCGGCTTGTTATAATATGGATTGACAAGAAGAACAGCATCCACGCCTGCATCCTCTGCATGCTGTGATAGTCTTATAGCCTCTGAAGTAGCATTCGATCCAGTTCCGGCTATCACAGGTACCCTTCCTTTTGCATATTGCACAGTCTTCGCGATTACCCTATCGTGCTCCTCATGAGAAAGCGTAGGACTCTCACCTGTTGTTCCGCATGGAACAATACCATCAATTCCACTCCGAATCTGGAATTCTATAATCTTCTCAAGTGCATAGTAATCGACATTGCCGATTTCCATGAATGGTGTTATAAGTGCAGTGAATGTTCCTCTGAAAGTTGTCATATTCTCCCTCCTGATATATCCTTGATGAAATCATCAAGCGTATAGATGCCGTTATTCCGGTTCACAATCCACTCTGCAGCCATAATCGCACCAGAAGCGAACCCCTCTCTTGATCGGGCCTTGTGAGTTATCTCAATTGTATCCGCCCCGCCGTCCATAATCAGTGTATGAGTGCCAGGCTCTGACCCGACGCGAACAGAAGATATCTCAATCACATCTTCTGCAATACGTCCATCTGGACATCCAGTCACAATCCTTTTCTTCCTGTCTATTGCATCAATGAGACGCGATGCAATCATCAGAGCTGTACCGGATGGATGGTCAGCCTTTCCTGTATGGTGACTCTCTACAACAGCAACATCGTACTGATCAAATACATCAATAAGTCTTGCCGCATTGGAAACTATCTGCAGATAAATTGCGACACCTATCGAAAAATTGCCTGAATAGATTATCTTTGCCTTTCCCTCTATCTGGCTGAGCACAGATTCATCCCAACCCGTTGTTCCTATGACAGCGGGACAACCCGTTTCTGCATAGATTTCAAGATTATCCAGAACCGCTGAAGCTGAAGAGAAATCAATTGCGACATCTGCTTCTGTCAGCATACCAGCCTCAAGCATCCCAGTAGGCAGAAGCGGATCGACGATAAGTACAATCTCATGTTCCCCGCTATCTTCAATAAGCTTCTCTACAATTTTTCCCATACGGCCATAGCCAATCAAAGCAATTTTCATATCCAATGCTATAGCATAATATAACATTTTTGTCTATATAATAACATTATGTTATTTTAATAACAAATTATCATATTCTCGAAAGCATCAGATTCAAAATGTTTTTTTCGTCTGACAACAGATAAAAATAATCAAACAAAGAAAATACTCTGCTACTATGATTGCCTGTCACAACCATAATGTTGATAATCATGCTATGTTCAGATCACATACAGGACTTGCAGCACTTCCATCAATGGATAACATGAAGGAGCTTGAAGAGGCGCTTCTGGCATTATTCTTCCCAGAAGAATACACATCATGCCGATACAATGCACTCGCTATCCTCCGAAGCTCGATAATCAGTGCACTCCGGTATTGCTACCCGGATGAGACAGAGAGCACATTGATCGCAAGGACAGATGAGACTCTTAAAAGAGCAGATAGAGAGACAACAAAGATCCGCAAGCTTCTCACCCTTGATGCTGAAGCAGGCTTCAACAGCGACCCCGCGGCACACAGTATAGATGAGATCATTCTCTGCTACCCCGCAATCCGTGCGCTGACGATGCATCGCTGTGCACATTTTCTATACAAGGAAGGTATTCCACTTATTCCAAGAATGATGAACGAGGAAGTGCATTCAGCAACCGGCATAGATATTAATCCGGGAGCAACCATAGGAGAGAGCTTTTTCATCGACCATGGAACTGGAGTCGTGATTGGAGAGACAACCATCATAGGAAATAATGTGAAGCTCTATCAAGGAGTGACGCTAGGAGCACTTTCTATACCCAAAAAGGGCTGTGGCCAGCTTCTTGAGGGGGCGAAGAGACACCCGACAATTGAAGATAATGTGACAATCTATGCTAATGCCACAATTCTCGGGGATATCACTATCGGACATGATACAATCATCGCATCAAACTCCTGGATAAGAGATAGTATCCCACCATGTTCCATGGTGAGAACTTCGCTACCGGAGATAAAGGTAAGACCTATAAAGAGAAATCAGAAATGATATACAAAACTGCATCCGAACTGATTGGTAACACACCTCTTCTTGAACTATCGAATATTGAAAGAAAATACAACATCAATGCAGAAATACTCGCAAAGCTTGAATACCTCAACCCCACAGGATCCGCAAAGGACCGGGCCGCATTGATGATGATACTGGATGCTGAGGCAGATGGCAGGTTGAAAAGAGGTTCTGTAATCATTGAACCTACATCGGGGAATACAGGCATCGCGCTTGCTTCAATTGCCGCCTCCAGAGGCTACCGAACGATTATCGTGATGCCGGACTCCATGTCTGAAGAGAGACAGATTCTTATGAAGGCATATGGTGCAGAACTTGTACTTACAGATGGCAAAAAAGGAATGAGTGGCGCAATAGCAAAGGCAGAGGAACTCAGAGCTGAGATTCCCGGCAGCTTTATTCCTGATCAGTTCTCAAATCCATCGAATCCGAAAGCACACATGCTTACTACAGGACCGGAGATTCTCAGGGATACGGATGGTAAGCTGGACTTTCTGGTTGCAGGCGTTGGAACAGGAGGAACTATCTCTGGTACAGGAAAGTTTCTGAAAAAGAACATTCCAGGACTTAAAGTGGTAGCTGTGGAACCAGAGGACTCTCCCGTACTCTCAAAAGGGTATTCAGGGTTGCATGGAATTCAGGGAATCGGAGCAGGCTTTATTCCAAAGGCTCTCGATGTCAATGTATGCGAAAAAGTCATAACTGTAAGTAACGATGATGCATATAAAGCAGGCAGGATACTGGGAAATGAAGAAGGAATCCTCTGCGGGATATCATCAGGGGCAGCACTCCACGTAGCTATTGAACTTGCGAAGAACGAAGGAGAAGGAAAACGCATTGCAGTAATCCTCCCGGATAGCGGAGACAGATACCTCTCGACACCTATGTTCAGATAGGACACATCCGGACTAAAACATGCAACTGCGTGTTTCAGTCCGGGATGATTCAACCACCAAGATATGCTTTTCTTACCCCTTCATCGTTAATAAGATCGGAGCCCCGACCAGAAAGTATTATCGATCCGGTCTCCATTACATATCCTGTATCAGCAACCTGAAGGGCCATATTCGCATTCTGCTCTATGAGAAGAATTGTTACACCTTCCTCGTTTATCCTTCGGATTATCGAAAAAATATCATGAACAACAAGCGGAGCAAGACCCAGCGATGGTTCATCCATCATTATGAGCTTAGGCCTCGACATGAGGGCTCTACCTACAGCAAGCATCTGCTGTTCTCCACCAGAAAGTGTACCGCCGAACTGCCAGCTCCTCTCCTTCAGTCTGGGAAAGAGCTGATACACCCAGTCGATATCCTCATCAATATTCCCAGTCCTAAGGTATGCACCAATCTTCAGATTCTCAAGAACAGTAAGATCGGGGAAAATACGGCGTCCTTCTGGGACGAGCGTTATGCCCTTACCTACGATATATGCAGGATCTTTACCTGTTATATCCTCGCCATTGAACATAATCTTTCCAGCTTTGGGCTTGACTAATCCTGCAATAGTACGGAGCGTCGTAGACTTGCCGGCTCCATTGGCTCCAATCAAAGTAACAACCGATCCATCTGGAACGGAAAAAGATATATCTCTTACGGCCTCAATTCCACCGTAGTTTACTGACAGATTGCTAATCTCAAACATCTTTTGACACTCCAAGATAGGCATCTATTACGCGCTGGTTTTTCTGTATCATCTCAGGTGTTCCTTCTGCGATGAGTGAACCGAAGTCGAGTACATATACTCTGTCCGATATCCCCATTACAAGATCCATATGGTGCTCAATCATGAATACAGTAAGATTGTAACGGTTTTTTATCTCCTTTATGAAACCTGCAAGCTCAAGCGTCTCCTGAGGATTCATTCCTGCAGCAGGTTCATCAAGAAGCAAAAGCCTAGGTTTCGTTGCAAGCGCTCTTGCAATCTCAAGCCTCCGCTGAAAGCCATATGGAAGACTCACAGCTTTCTCGTATCTGTGTTCCCAGAGGCCTTGTTCCTTCAAAAGCTTCTCCGTCTCTGCCCTCATAGCTCTCTCTTCCTTATAGTCAAGTCTGAGAACGGAGGCAAAGATATTTGCCTTTGCCCTGAGATGCATAGCAGTAAGGACATTGTCAAAGACATTCATGCTTCTGAACAGCCTTATATTCTGAAAAGTCCTTGCAATACCAAGCTTAGTGATTTCATCAGGAGTCGGATCGATTGTCTTTTCTGATGAGAACAACACCGCTTTATTCCCCGCATATGTTCTCTTCATCTTCCCTGATGGATGATTAACGATGATGGTTTTACCGTCAAAGCTGATTCTACCATTTGTTGGCTCGTAAACACCCGTTATGCAATTAAATGCTGTTGTCTTGCCAGCACCATTAGGCCCAATCAGCGCTATGATTTCACCTTGGTCTACGTGCAGGGAAAGGTCATTGACAGCTACAACCCCGCCAAATTGCATCGTTACATTCTCAAGCTCAAGAAGTGCACTCATTCCGGCCTCCTTCTTCTATTAGAAATCCTCCTGATTCCGTTTCTGAGCCGTTCGTATGAAAGCTCTTTATCGCCCATTATTCCTCTGGAAAAGAAGAGGACAATGACCATTATGATGAGAGAGAATACAAGACGGCGGAATCCGGAACGGAAAAGATTAGGAGCATCTATACCCAAGAATGTTCCCATATCGAGGCCACGGAGCCACCACTCTGAGAGAGCGATATACAGAAACGATGCGATGCATGATCCTGATATCGAACCAATACCACCTATGACAACTATGAGAAGTATCTCATATGTAAGTACGGTCCTGAATTGCTGTGCCTGAACTGTGTACTGGAACATCGCCAGAAGTGCACCAGAGACTCCAGCAAAGAATGATGAGATGACGAATGAGAGTTCTTTATGCCTGAAGAGGTTTATTCCCATGGCCTCTGCAGCTGTCTCATCATCCCTTATGGCCTTAAAAGCCCTTCCATAGGAGGAGTTTATCAGGAGCACGATAAGAAGTATGCAGATACCGACAACGATGAAAACAAATAGCGTCGGAGGGAAAGGTATATCTGTAAAAGGAATTGTTATTCTAGACAGATCCTTGAACTCTCTAAGAAGATTGGCACCATTAGTCAGCGGGCCAAGCACATCCCACTGGAATATAGCACGGATGATCTCAGCAAAACCCAGCGTTGCTATTGCCAGATAATCTGATTTAAGACGAAGAACAGGTAGTCCAATCAGGAAAGCAAAGAATGCTGCGACAAGACCGGCAGCAACAAGACCTATGAATACACCAGTATCAAATGGCACGATACACTCATAGTATCTGTAGACTCTCTCAGACTGCTTGACTGCAAGAGGCATCGTGAAAATAGCATATGTATATGCGCCAAGGAGCATGAACCCTGCCTGTCCCAGCGAGAACAGCCCTGTAAAACCATTCAGGAGGTTCATAGAAACTGCGACAAGCGAGTATATAGCTCCTTTCCGGAGAACGGTGAAGATAATGCTTGTCGGCCTAAGCGTGAACTCAAGTATGGTTATAAATATGTAGACTGCAGCTATTGCCACAAAGAGCCTTATAAGATGGTTTCTCTTATCTTTCTCCATACTTTCCTCCTCAGACCTTATCAACAGATTTCTCCCCGAAAAGCCCTGTGGGCCTTACGATGAGAACGATGATGAGAAATGCGAAAGTGAACGCATCGGAAAATGTCGTCCAACCTGATCCGGGAATACCGAATATGGAGGCACCACCCTTTATAATATTCTCGCATATACCGATTATGAATGCTCCGATGACAGCACCGGGAATCGACCCTATCCCACCAAATACAGCAGCAACAAAGGCCTTGAGCCCTGGCATCGATCCACTTGTAGGTGTCACAGATGCATAGTTTGTGAAATACAGAAAGGAGGCAATCGCTGCAAGAAGAGACCCGAGCATGAATGTCATAGAGATTACACGGTTGATTTTTATACCCATAAGCTGGCTTGTCTCGAAGTCTCTGGAGACAGCTCTCATCGCCATACCAATCTTCGTGTGTTTGATCAGCAATGTCAGGAGCACTACCAGAACAACTGTCAGAACTGGAGTGATGAGCGTTACAACCCTCGTCGAAGCTCCCCAGATCTGCACAGACCTTGAGAGAACAGGGATCTCAGGATAGACCTTAGCCAAACCGCCAGTGAAATAGAGTGCAGCATTCTGGAGAAGATACGAGACACCTATCGCACTGATCATAACTGACATTCTCGGCGCACTCCTGAGTGGCTTATATGCAACACGTTCTATTACGAAACCAAGAAGAACCGTCAGAATAAGAACTGCAGGAATTGAAAGCACAAATGGCATTGAAGACGAAAAATATACCATCATCAATCCCGCACACATGAAAACATCACCATGAGCAAAGTTTATGAGACGCAGGATACCATAGACCATTGTATATCCTATTGCTATAAGAGCATACTGGCCACCTACAGATATCCCAGATAGAAAATATGAAAGATTCTGATGGAAGAAATCCGCCACGCGGTTTACCTCCTGTTATGGTTTAAATGATGCGGCAGGATGTACCTGCCGCTGGGATGTAAAGATACCGGTCAGTCAACGACTACCGCAGGAAGAGCATCCCATCCACCTGTCGTGGTATTGGCATGCTTTACATAAACTGTATTGCGGATTGCATCGCCATTGACATCATCGAGCGCAATGTGTCCCGTCACACCGTCAATCTCTGTTGTCCAGAGAGCTTCCATGATATCAGCAGGATCTGTGCTTGCTGCATTCTCGATTGCCTGGAGCGCAAAATAATAAGCATCGTAACCCATGGCTGTGACTGCACTGATAGTATCATCACCACCATTATTTGCCAGTCTTGTGGAATCTGCATTCACCCATTCCTTGAATGCTGCATCAAACTCAGGATCTGCACCCTCTGGATAGAATGTAGTGACAGTTATATCGACATTCTTTCCAAGAGCTGCCTGAAGAATAACATTTGAATCCCATGTATCACCTGCAAGGATCGGCATACCAAGGCTCTGGCTGTCGGCCTGGTTGATAATGAGCTGGGCAGCTTCTGTCGATACTGGAGAGAAGAAGACCTCGCAACCATTATTCTTCGCATTGGCAATGTAAGATGTGAAATCGCTGTTTCCCTCAGGGAATGTCTCAGAGACGACCTCTCCACCTAGAGATGTAAACTGCTCGATGAAGTAATTGACAAGACCTCCCGAGTAGTCATCGCCAAGCTTTGCAAGACAATAAACCTTTCTTGCACCCAACTCGTTATAAGCATAGTTAGCGAGAACAGTACCCTGGAACGGGTCGAGATAGCAGATGCGGAAATAGTGGCTGTTTCCTTCCGTAACCTGAGGATTTGTACATGTGATTCCAATTGCCGGAACACCTGCAACACGGAATGTATCGCTTCCTGCAATTGAGACACCTGAACCATATGAGCCAAGAACGACGGAAGCTCCTGCATTTATGAGTGTGGAAGCAGCCGATGCAGCTCTGTCGTTTGAGCTTTCATTGTCAGCCAGGACAAGCTCAACGGTATATTCTGTATCGCCGACCATTACCACAGGAGTGAGCGAATTAGCATATTGGATACCAAGAGTCTCCTGCTTTCCACCAGCACCGTTATCACCGGATGCCGGTTCAAAGATGCCGATTTTTACAACTGTGGCGTCAGACTCACCAGATCCACCTGCGAATACCATGGTACATGCGATTAGTGTCATGACCAATATGAGCGCAGCTTTTCTCATTTTTTCCTCCTCATATAGATAATTCGTTATCTACAGTAGTGATAACAGAATTAAATCTGATAGGTTGTCGTAATAATACTTAAACTTATTGATAGATGGAATACTTACAAATGCAAATTTGCTGTATTTTTATAAAATATTTTGCATATTCACTCGTATTTTTTAAATACTATAGTCAGTTCCGACAAAATCAAGGTTATGCTTTTTCACGTTGCATACAAAATGCAACAAAGAAGAGATGAAGGAAAAAGCAAATGTAAAGAGTCTGAGAGATTTGTGTTTTCCACCTTTTAAAGACAATTCAGCAAATTAAGAAACAATAATATTTCTACCTTATGAGTCCATAGAAAATATGGTGAAAAATGTTTGAATCCGTGTCCCTCATTGCCTATTCTTCCAAGCATTCAATTTCAACACGATTTCCCCAAGTGCGTCCGAATATACCACAAGCGTGCACATAATAATCCTTGCAGTGCTAAGGCGATGGAATAAGTAATCAGTTATGAATTATGAGGATAGAATTCATCATGAACGTAGCCAAGGAAGAATACCTCTTAAAAGAGAGTCAGCTATAGTGATGGTACCACACCTGTAAAGCGGAGAGGCCCCTCAAGGAGATTATGAAAAAATCTTCTGTAACTGCCCGGCCATTAAAAATATACTATTCTTAAGAAAGACTAAGATAAAGTATGATGTCACAGGCAGTCGTATTTGTCGGTCTGTCGTTTCGAGTAAGAGGAAAACCTAAACTTCCAACCTTCTTCATCGATGCATAATCCGACATATCAACAGTAATTGCACCTTCCCCAAGATGCTCAAACAATGCCCTTACAGAAGAATTATCCTCCATCCTTGCAGTCAGGGTTCTGCCATTCACAGTTATATTCATTGTTCTAGTCATAGAATCATTTTCTCTGTTATCGGTATCTGGCGAAGTACATGCTACGCCAGAGAAAGCAATAATCAATAAAAATGGAACAAAAAGTTTTCTCATCAGCAAAGACCTTTATAAACATCATCAGAAACAGGTTCGCACCATTCGTTCTTCGTATTCTCACCAGGAACTTCAACTGCTATGTGAGAAAACCAGCTGTCCGCGGCAGCTCCATGCCAGTGCTTCACCTCTCTAGGTATTGTTACAACATCTCCTGGCTTGAGCTCGACAGCTTCTTTTCCCCATTCCTGATACCATCCGCGTCCTGATGTGCAAAGGAGTATCTGTCCGCCACCTTTATCTGCATGATGAATATGCCAGTTGTTGCGACAACCTGGTTCAAATGTAACATTTGCCATGAACACTGTTTTTGATGGATCTGTGAGAGGTTTAAGATAAGAATTGCCGATAAAATACTGGGCGAATGCTGCATTTGGTTCTCCGAGACCAAACATTCCTCCATCCTTTCCTCCATCATCCTTATACACCTCAAGTGCAACCCGGAAAGCCGCCCAGGCATTAGGCCATCCTGCATAGAATGCGACATGGGTAAGGATCTCCCCCATCTCTCCTTTCGTTACTCCATTCTTCTTTGCAGTCTGCATATGGTACTTGAATGAGCTGTCTATAAGTCCTTTTGACACAAGTACCGTAACAGTGAGTATTGACCGCATCTTAAGTGAAAGCTTGTCTTCTCTCGACCATACCTCTCCGAAAAGCACGTCATCATTGAGATGAGCAAATTCATCTGCAAATCCTGTAAGGGCATCCCGTCCTGCTGTCTGTTTGACCATATTTATTCCTCCGTTGATTCACTTTCTGCCTATAATTTAATATCTGCATAATTTATATGTCTAATACTTATTTTTAATATCTAAAAATGCTTTCAAGTAATTTATTTCAATGGTAACATCGTATTCATGGAACTACGAGTATTGAGATATTTCCTGACAATCGCAGAAGAAGAAAACATAACCAGAGCTGCAGATATACTGCATGTGACCCAGCCAACACTTTCACGCCAGATTATGCAGCTTGAAGATGAACTGGGAACGAAGCTTTTCAAGCGGAGCAAATACTGCATCAAGCTCACAGAAGATGGACTATTCCTCAAACGCAGGGCAGAAGAAATACTCTCCCTTGCTGAGAACACCGCAGAATCTATCAGCAACAAAAATAAGGATATCGTGGGAGAGATAACGATTGGCTGCACGGAAACGCACAGCATGAACAGTTTTGCAGAGAAGATGGCAGAATTCAGGAGACTTCACAGCGGTGTCAGCTACAGGGTATATACGACAAATGCAGACGGAATAAAAGAGAATATAGAGAAAGGAGTCTTCGAACTCGGACTCGTTACGGAACCTGTAGATACATCCAGATTCGAGACGTTACATCTCAAAGGCAAGGAAAGGTGGGGAGCTCTTGTAAAAGCAGATGATCCTCTTGCCCAGAAGGAATTTGTCTATCCAGAAGATGTAAACTGCCTGAATCTGATACTTCCTACCCGTTCTGAAGTGCGCTACATACTTGAGGGATGGTTAGGAAAATCCTTTCAGGATCTTCAGATTGCTGCATACTACAATCTCGGAAGGAATGTCGCTGTGATGGTACATGAAGGACTCGGTACAGGCATATGCTTTGATCTCTTCGCTGACTACGATGGACTTAAATTCATTCCAATGCTACCACCTCTTATGACAGGCAGCGCAGTCTGCTGGAAGAAGAACCAGCTTTTCTCAACTGTCACAAAAAGCTTTATAGACTTTCTTAAGAATACGTATTAAGCATTTCTTCAAATAAAAAATAAGTATTAGACATCCTTGTTTTCTCTGTCTTAATCTCTGTGGTGTGGAGAAAAAAGATGAAGAAGAACATAGGAAAGATGGTAGCACTCTATCCAATGCCAGTTGTTGTAGTAGGTGCGTTCGTAGAGGATAAGCCGAACTGGATGCTTGTCGCCCATACAGGGATCATCGGCCATGACAGGATGATGATAAGCTCGGCAGCCCCACATTACACGAACAAGGGTATCAGCCTTGGGCATATGATATCCCTAAACATCATAGACAAGACACTTCTTGCGAAAGCTGATAAAGCAGGATCGGTCAGCGGAAGCAAAGAAGATAAATCAGAACTATTCAATTGGGATACGGGAGACTATAGTGCTCCAGTAATTACTGATTCAAAGCTTTCGATGGAATGCAAGGTGGTAGATATCTACGAAAGCGATGGATTCCACAACTATATACTCCAGCCCGTTGCGGTCTATGCTGAAGATTTGATAGTCAATGACAGAGGCAAGATAGATTACGAAAAGCTCTCCCCTGTCCTCTTCGATATGCCAAATTATGAGTATCTGGAGACAGGCAAGGTAATTGGCAAATGCCTTTCATTTTTGGGCAATAAGGAATGAGCATGGAATACTTTACTCTTTACAATGGCGTGAAGATTCCATCCCTAGGGTTCGGGACCTTTCAGATAACAGATAATGAAATCTGCAAAAACAGTGTTCTAACAGCCATTGAATCCGGTTATCGCATGATGGATACAGCAGCATGCTATGGTAATGAAAATGCTGTCGGAGAGGCAGTTGCCGAAAGCAGGATTGACCGTAAGGATTTTACGCTTGTATCAAAAGTATGGATACAGGACTCTGGATACAGAAAGACAATGATCTCTTTCGAAAAGACTCTGAAGAATCTGCAAACGGATTACATTGACCTGTACCTGATTCATATGCCTTTCGGGGATTACTATGGCAGCTGGAAGGCAATGGATGAGCTGCTGAAGGATGGAAGAGTCAAGGCGATCGGAGTATGCAATTTCTCACGTTCAAGACTTGTGGATCTGATTCTCGGAACAGGAATCATACCGATGGTGAACCAGATTGAGCTGCACCCATTCTGCCAGCAGAAGGAACTCAGGAAGATCATGAAGGAATACTCCATCACGCCAATGGCATGGGCACCGTTTGCAGAAGGAAGAAACAGCATCTTCTCTGATTCCAGGATTTCAGCAATCGCAGAGAAACATGGCAGGACAAATGCCGGGGTAATCCTCAGATTCCTCATCAATGAAGGAGCAGCCGTCATACCGAAATCCATCCATGAGGAAAGGATAAGGGAAAACGCAGCCCTGGATTTTCCGCTGGACAGCACAGAAATGAATGAAATGAGAGCGCTTGACAGCGGAAAGCCTCTGATTCTCGATACAGAAGATCCAGAAGAAGCTATCAGACTGCATGGGATAACTTTTAACCAGTAACAAAAAGGAGAAGAAAATGAAGATAGCAGTCATAACATCAAGCCCGCATAAAAACGGTTCATCGAATCTGCTTGCCTCAGAATTCATCAGAGGGGCAGAAGAGAAAGGACACTCAGTCACACTCTTCGATGCGGGACACAGCGAAATAAAGTCCTGCATCGGATGCGACAAATGCAGAATGAACGGAGAGTGTGTACACAATGATGACGGACGGAAACTAAGGGACATCATACTCTCCTCTGACATGATGGTGCTTGTAACACCACTCTACTACTATGGCTTTTCATCACAGCTGAAGGCAGTCATAGACAGATGGTACAGCTATACGACAAGGCTTTCATCAAAGCATATGAAGACTGCGCTCATCGTCGCGGCCTGGGACAGCAATGACTGGACAATGACAGATATCGAGCATCACTATCTGACGCTCTGCCGCTATATGAACTTCGAGAATGCCGGCATGATACTCGGCACCGGCTGCGGAAGCCCATCAATGACAAGGGAAACAGAATTCCCTGAAAAGGCATACAGACTTGGGAAGAGTCTCTGAGAACTGAAAGAAAACAGGAGGAAAACATGGAATACGCTAAAATCGGAAATACGGAAATCGAAGTTTCAAGAATATGTCTTGGCTGCATAAGCTTCGGAAAGGCTGGGACAATGCATGACTGGACTCTTGATGAAGAGAAATCAGAAGAGATAATCAGGCACGCACTTGATCTTGGCATCAACTTCTTTGACACAGCAAATAGCTACTCTGAAGGTACCAGTGAAGAGTATCTTGGTAAAGCAATAAAAAAGAACATCGCCAGGGATAAGGTCGTAATCGCCTCAAAGGTCTACTTCAATCCAGGAAGACTTTCAAAAGAAGCCATCCACAGGGAGATTGAAGGAAGCCTGAAGCGGCTGGGCACTGATTATCTTGACCTATACATCATCCATCGCTTCGATTATGACACACCAATCGAAGAAACGATGGAAGCTCTGAATGATCTTGTTGTCTCAGGAAAAGTCAGGGCAATTGGGGCATCTGCCATGTATGGTTACCAGTTCCATAACATGCAGATTGCCGCCCGTGACAATGGATGGACGCAGTTCTCTGTGATGGAGAATCATTACAATCTCCTCTATCGCGAGGATGAGAGGGAAATGATTCCAATTTGCCGGCAGATGAATGTTTCGCTCATCCCATACAGTCCTCTTGCCGCAGGCCATCTGACAAGACCTGAGTGGAATTCCGATTCAATCCGCAGCCGTACGGACAAGGTTGCAATGGGGAAATATGACAGGACTGAAAAAGAGGATATGGCAATTGTCAACCGTGTCCATGAGCTTGCAGAACGATACGGTGTGAAGATGTCAGAAATCGCTCTTGCATGGCAATGGGCAAAAGGTGTCACCGCACCTATCATTGGAGCAACCAAGGCTACGTACATTGACGATGCAGAGGGCGCACTTTCTGTAAAGCTCTCAGATGAGGACATTGCTTATATTGAAGAACCATATGAGCCGCATCGGATTGTCGGTGCAATCGACCACAATCCTGCCGATGGTGTGATGCTTCTTGACGAGAAGAAGTAATACAACAGTCTGAGGATACTACCTAAGATGAAGAAAGCAATAACTGTACTGTTTTTATTCACAGCCATATTCGCATCATGCATGGCTGCAGGAGAAGATGTCATGGAAAGAAGAATCTTAGTCACAGGAAACACAGGTAGAGTCATTTTTGAACTGAACGATTCAGATGCCGCAGAGAGTCTATGGAATCAGCTTCCGCTTGAAGCAGAGGTAAGCAATTTCAGCAACAACGAGAAAATCTTCTATCCTGATGACTCTCTGAATACAGCAAATACTCCAATCGCCGAAGGTGGTACTGGTACACTTGCGTATTACAGGCCATGGGGCAATGTCGTCATGTTCTACGGCCCCTTCTCATCAAATGGATCGCTTTACGGCCTTGGAGAAGCTATTGATGGAAAAGAGCTCATTCCCACACTTTCTGGAATGCTCAGAATCGAGAAGGAAGAGCAGCAATGAGACGCATAATCCTGTTATTAGCAATAATAGTATTCTCAACAGCATATATGTCTGCAGGCGGTAGCAATGAGAGTGTTGGGCATTCTCAGGAAACTACAGAAGGAAGGGTTCTTGTTGCATATTTTTCATGGGCCGAAAACAACGATGGAAACTTTGGTGTAGATGCCGCATCTACATCCAGCCTGACACGGCCAGGGAATGTTGAGGATCTGGCAGCATTCATCTCTTCCATGATTGAATCTGACAGGTTCTCCATACAGGTAGAGAACCCCTATCCTGCAAACTGGGATGACTGTCTTGAAAGGGCAAACAATGAAAGAAGAAATGGAGAGCATCCCGCGCTTTCTTCCGTTGTCCGGAATATTGAGGAATACGATATTGTTTTCCTTGGGTATCCGAACTGGTGGTACGGCATTCCGATGGCCTTGTACACATTCTTTGAGGAAAATGACCTTTCAGGAAAACAAGTTTATCTTTTCTGCTCACATGGCACAGGAGGGCTAGCAAGAAGCGTTGATCAGATAAGAGAAGCTCTGCCTGATAGCAATATCTCGGAGAATGTGTTTGATATCAATGAACATCAGGCACATGGAAGCTTCCATGATGTCCAAAACTGGCTTCTGGAGCTTGGTTTCCAGATAAGGCAGAACTGATAGGGGAAAGACTGCAATAGTCTAATTCTCTCTTGGTGGAAATACTGCGGGATGTGCGGCAGTCCTCCATTCTTTTTTATAGAATCTGACCTCTTTTCGCTCACCCCGCTTCTTCCATATCCAAAAAGCTATGGGAGACTTTTAAAGGAAACAAGGAAGGAGGCGGAGGAGAAAAAGGTCATAGACCTTGCACCTATGGATTTCAAGCCCGATCAATATGCAAGGGTTCTGCTTGGAACGCCTAACTGGTGGGGAGGACTTTCAACCCCAGTCAGGTCATTCATCAGACAATATGATTTTGGAAGCAAGGAAATAGCGCTATTTGCCACACATGGAGGAAGCGGGATTAAAAGCGTAGAAGAAGAAACAATATCGCTGCTCCCCTTAACCTCGCATTTCCTTGGAACACTGTCCATCTTTGACGATGGAGAAGGAAGACTTGAAAAAAGATGCCAAGAATGGCTGGAGAAACTTGAAAAGGAGAAAGATAAATATAAAAAAAACACTGATAATCGCATTTATGGTGGCAGCAATATCAATGCCGCTGCTCTCTGATCCTCTTGTGGTGTATTTCTCAAGATCAGGAAACACTGAAAGTGTCGCAGAGCGTATAGCAGAAAGAGTGGATGCAGATGTTTTTGAGATTGAGACCGTTCAGGAATATCCGGAGAACTATGATGAACTACTCGATTATGCCAGAAATGAGCAGCGCTCTGCTGCACGTCCAGAACTGTCAGAGCATATTGATGATATCGAGAGGTATGATGTCATATTCCTAGGCTATCCAAACTGGTGGGGTGATATGCCTATGCCACTATACAGCTTTCTCGATGAATACGACCTTTCTGATAAGACGATAATGCCATTTGTAACATCCGGTGGAAGCGGATTCTCCCGTACTATAAGATCCATAGAAAGCGAAGAGCCAGAGGCTACTGTTCTCGATGGGCTTTCAATAAGAGACCGACGAGTCCACGACAGTTCCACAGACAGAGCAATCGAGGAATGGATTGAGGATTCGGGGCTGTTCTGATGAAAAGACAAAGACTAATCTTGGACATCGCTATGAGTATTCTTCTTGTACTCCAGATGCTCTACTTTCTCATAGGAGAAGCATATCATGAATGGGCAGGAATACTGCTCATTATCCTGTTCACAATACATAACGCAATCAACAGAAAATGGTACAAAACTATCCCAAAAGGGAAATACAGACGCAAAAGGATAGTTCATACAGCCGTAAATGCTATCTGCATCATTTCGTGCTTCCTTCTCCTCATAAGCGGCCTTTCCATGGCAAGGCACTCATTGCCAATCCCTATCATTCCTATGGGAGCGGCAAGAATCATACATATGATTGCCTCCTACTGGGGATTCATAGCAATATCGATGCATGCTGGTTTTCATATGGCACCACTTGTAAGGAAAGCAGGTGGGAATCTTGCTGGAAAGATCATCATACTGATTATGATGGCTGGAGTCTTTTCAACATGTTTAAACCATCTGACAAATAATAAGGCTCTTCCTGCATAAAGACGGGTAAAATCGAAGCAAAAAAGCAGGAAAGGGCCAGAAATTGAAAATGCCATCTCAATCAGCAATGTTGAAGATAGGCAACACTTAACGGATATAATTTGACAGATGTTCTCATCCGAGATAGCTCAGTGGATTCCCGAGCAGGAACTCTTCCAGATGAATTGCCAGCAAACCAGCATCAGCCTTTGCTGATACGGAAAACACCTCGCTTCCCGGGTATTTATGCTGTAAGAGTCAGTTAAAAAGGACATGACGGAGCGACCGTTCTATTCTTCTACCTGTTCGCTCTTGTATCATACGGAAAAAATTTCAGATTATTTTTGTTGACAAGTACAAAGAAATGACTGAGAAATCTTAAAAACGTGTAAAAATCATACTATTAAAAATTAAAATTCGTGAAATAATATAGCTATAAAAGCTTAAAAACGTGAGAGTTATAATGAAACGCAAGATAACTGAAGAGTTCATCAAATGGAAAAATGAAGATAAGGGACGTACTGCATTGCTGGTCGAAGGTGCCCGCCGTGTCGGGAAAAGCTATATTGTTGAAGAATTTGCAAGAAAATATTACAAAAGCTATATCTTGATTGATTTTATGATTGCAAGTCCTCAGGTCAAGCAACTGTTTGAGGATTACCTTGATGATCTTGACTCGTTTTTTGCTCGTCTGTCTTTGTTTACGCATAGGGAACTTTTTGAGCGTGATACACTTATCATTTTTGATGAGATTCAGATGTATCCGAAAGCCCGAGCAGCTTTGAAATATCTTGTTGCAGACGGCCGCTATGATTACATAGAAACCGGTTCTCTGCTTTCAATAAGGAAAAATACAAGTCAGATAGTCATTCCTTCAGAAGAAAAGCACATAAAACTTAACCCGATGGATTTTGAAGAGTATTTGTGGGCCCGTAATGATAATGTGACAATGAAGCTCATACGCACATGCTTTGAGGAGAAAAAGCCAATCGGACAGGCCGCCCACAGGGAAATCATGAAAAGATTCAGGGAATATATTCTCATAGGCGGAATGCCGCAGGTTGTAAAAACATTCATTGAGACAAATGATTTCATGAAAGCCGAAGAAGCAAAAAAGATGATTCTAGATCTTTATCGGGATGATATTTCCAAATATGCTGAAGGATACAAGGAAAAAGTCAGAGCAATATTCGATGAGATCCCGTATTCACTTGCAAGGCATGATATCTCATTCAAACTGGCTGCCATAGATAAAAATGCACGTATGAGGGACTATGAAAGTGCCTTTTTCTGGTTGAAGGATGCCATGATATGCAATATGTGCTATATGAGTACGGAACCGAATATAGGATTGGGCATCAATGCTGAAAGACTGAGGCTGAAGCCTTATTTTTCTGATACAGGTTTGCTTATCAGCATGATATTTGATGAAAACGGTCTGGCTGATAGAGAAATATATGAGAAAATCCTTACAGACAAGCTTGAAGTGAATCTTGGTCTCGTAATGGAAAATGCTGTTGCCCAGATGATTACGGCGAGTGGAAGGAAACTCTATTATTATGCGTCAAATGATGCAGAAGATAAGAATAACCGTATGGAAATTGATTTTCTCATTCGAAAACGTGGTGTGACAAGCAGGCATAATATTATTCCAGTGGAAGTGAAGTCGAGCTCTCACTATAAAACAATATCATTGAATAAGTTCATTAAGAAATTTCAGAATTATTCAGGAGCTCCGATTATCATTCATACGGGCGACTATATGGTGAAAAACGGAATAGAATGTTTTCCGGTCTATATGACAGAGTTGCTTTAAAACAGTAAGGCTCAAGATGTTCTTTTAGATAAGATTCTCCTGTTCCAGAAGACGTACTCTGTACTTGATCATCGTTTTTACTGTCTCATGAAAAGAGACTGCTTCAAAAGTTTGACTTTTCTTCTTAATTATATAAATTGGTGTTATTCCCACTCAATAATTTCATTGTCTCATACGCTATCTATGGTGTTACTCAACCTCAAATAACCGCTATATATCTCCATACCTCAGATGTTTTAGGATTTTCTGGGGTCAAATCTGGGTCAGGGTGAATATTCACCCCGTGCTTCCTGCAGCATAAGTACAAGATCGGGTTTCTGCGATATGAGATAAATCAGATTCTTGGCTGTAGGGGAAGGTGTATTCCGTCCTGTTTCCCAGGCTTCTACAGTTCTTTTGGACACTCCGAGCACATTCGCAAAAGCCTTTTGCGTCATACCAAGAGATTCACGTTCGGCTTTCACATTCACATCTGGAAGACTTTTCTTTCTGGCAATCGTTTCTAAGCTTGCTTTCCCCTTCTCATATGCAAGAGCTTCTTCAAGCCCTTCTTTTATGCCGCTGAAGAAATCGACATCTTTGAAATTGTTTTCTATTTCTTCCATGCTATATTCTGATTTGAAAACATGATCGCTCATATCTATTCCTCCATTATGGCATCAACCATTCGACGAAGCAGCTTACGTTGCTCAGAAGTCAAATCCTCCTGTACATTTTTTGGATAAGCAAACAGAAGATACAGCTTTTCTTTCTCAAGAACATCAAGATAAATCACTCTTCCGCCACCACTCTTTCCTCGACCTGAGGTGAACCCGCAAAACAGCCCATTTTTATATCATGTGATATGCCTTGATATGATTTTGCCGGATATGCAATTTGCAAAGAACATTGATTTTATCATTTTGCAAAGAAGATGAAGCCAGAGATTCTTATTCCTATCATGGAAGTAGCTTCCTCAATATCCTGCTTGGTCCAATATGCCTTTTTAACTCCGCCATACTTGCGTACAAGTTGCCTTGCCATCGGATATGAGCTATCTACGTATCCGCACTTATCCTTAAGGCTCATTGAAACCTTGGTTCTGAACCATTCGTTACCTATTGACCTGTTTATCTTCTGCTCAAGGAGGATTTTGTTGCCGAGCTTGTTCACGGTTCCATAGAACTCATCATCGGAGGTTATGCCGGCATCGGTCCGTATAGTCTGGATGCTACTTCCGCTGTAGGGCATGATATGCTCTATATCATACTTGGTTCCGAGGCTGAATGGGATGCCGTCTTCAGCTGCTACGAGATACTCGTTCAGGAATACCAGAGAGTTCTTGCTGTAATCAGCAATGGAGGTCTTTATGTCATCAGGGCTCCATGTCTTTTTGATATGGTCAGAGAAATCCATGATAATCTCCGAAACGAGAACGGATGGATTTGCAAGTTTCTCCAACTCGCCGAAAAGAAATGTTTTGAAGTTCCTGCTTGAGTATCCAGCATCAACAAGCTCAAGTATCGCGAAGAGCCTGATCATAGCATCAGCAAGCGGCGCTACATTCTTCTCTGTTATATCCTCTGCACTGAAGCGGTGAAAATAGGTGGAAAGGAAGAACTTGAAGCTATCATTGAATCTGGAAAGTACCTGTACCGAGGGGTATTCAGATGTCTTCTTCCATATTCGTGCGATGTTGTTCATATCATTGCAGAGCTCAACAGGATGCAACAGGAGATTCTTGTTGATTTCCGTGAAATACCTCCTAAGGCCAGGCATTGTTACATTTGGTGAACCGGATTCCCCAATGATTTCTCCTCCAGCTGCCTTTTCGTAGTACATCTGCTGCATCAGAATGGAATCGAGATCGCATATACCAAGCCCGTTGAGTTCGTCAACCTGGTCCTTGAGGTCTTCCCATGCTTTACGGAAGCTATTGCTCAGTCCCTGCGATTCAGCACTCGCATAAAGCTTGGCAGAGATTATATCCGAATCGTAAAGCGGCAGGCCGTCGGAATTCAGCGAATTGAACATCGTTATTGCCTGATCAACCTTCCAGCTCTTGATCTCGATGAGCTCACATTTGCTGATTATCTTATCTGCTATGCTGTTGATTTGGGAATCGGAAAGCAGGCCGGCCTCGTTATAGAAGAACCTGAAGTTCCGGAAGAAATTCGTGAACTTGTTGTCTTTCTGTTTATACGGAATCTTCGTCGTATTGCGTTCGGCTTCTTCATAGCTTGAAGACATTATGATTCTGTTGAAATCATCCTTATAGCGTTCGTTGATTGAAAGGTTTTCTATGAGCTCCACCTTCCTGTATATCTTAGCATCCATCTTTTCATCCGGTTCATCAGGAATGTCATCCTCCTTCGCCTTATATAAAATCTGCATCAGAGAACGCCTTTTTCCCCTCAGGCCGCGGCGGAGCTGGATGGAATCTTCGTCATTCGTCATCTTGCGGATCTTCTCGTTGATTCTCATAAGGAGTGCTTTAAACAGGAGATAGAACGTAGTGGTACGCTGTTGGCCGTCAATCAGTGCAAACTTAGTGTCGTTATCCTGGCAGTTTACGATTACGGTTCCAAAGAAATAGTTATCCTTACTATCTGCCTCTGAATAATCCAGTATATCCTGCCAGAGCTTATCGCAGTTCTCCTTTGTCCATGAGTATGCCCTCTGGTACTCCGGTATTACGAATATTGTATCCTCATCGATATTAAGGTATTTCCCGATTGCAGAGAGCTGAGGCTCTATATTCTTGGCCATCGATTTCCTCCATGATTCAGTGTTTTGCTGTAGTATACTGCTGATATGGAACTGTTGGATAGGTATAGAGGTTGCCTAATAGGTGGAGCTGCAGGAGATGCTTTAGGTTACCCCGTGGAATTTCTAAGCCTTGATGAGATAATCAGGGAATACGGAGGGAACGGCATAACATCATACAGGCTGGGGAATAAGATTGCAGAGATATCCGATGATACCCAGATGACGTTGTTTACCGCGACCGGTCTTCTTCACGGTATCACTCGGGCTAGCATGAGAGGCATTTCAGCTGCTCCTTGGGACTATATCCGTTATAGCTATAAGGACTGGTATCGGACACAGACGGAGAGGTATCCTCTTGATGGTTATCATTATTCATGGCTCGACGATGTACCAGAGCTGTTCTCCAGACGTGCACCAGGAAACACGTGTCTCAGCGCTCTCTCATCGGGTGCTGTCGGAACAGTTGAGAATCCCATCAACAACAGCAAAGGCTGCGGAGGGGTTATGCGCGTCGCTCCTGTCGGCCTCTATTGCGGAAGGAGATACAGGATCGATATGGTAGATTATATAGGTGCAGAGGTTGCAGCATTGACACACGGTCATCCACTTGGATATATACCAGCCGCTGCCTTGACGCATATCATCACGCTAATTGTACACCATGGATGCGCTGTCGATGAGGCGATTGCTGCAATGCAGACAGCGATAAAGGGACAACACTATGATGAGAATGATGTAAACTGTTTTCTTAATATAATCAGGAAAGCGGTCGATTTTGCCTATGATAAGAGTGTAGAGGATAGGGAGGCTATCCGAATGCTTGGAGAGGGCTGGGTGGCCGAGGAAGCTCTTGCGATAGCGCTTTTCTGCTCCCTCCGGTATAGCAATGATTTCAGCAAGGCTATTTCAGCAGCAGTGAATCACGATGGAGACAGCGATTCAACAGGAGCCATAACCGGGAACATCATTGGAGCTTACGTTGGATTTTCAGGAATTTCTGACGAATGGACTAGAAATCTAGAACTGAAAGATATCATCATGGAAATTGCTGACGATCTTTTTCATGATTGCAGGATTTCCGAGTATGGAAATGAAAAGGATCCAGAATGGGAGGAAAAATACTTCTGCAATAGATATCCTCATGGAATTAAGAAAAACTAAGTATAACTGCACTACAGGAGATTCCATCTCACAGCTATCCCCTTGTGCTTTATCATTGATTCTCCTGAACGCAAGCTGAACGTGGAATACATCTCGGAGCTGAACTCAATGGGATTCATACGTGATGGCTTCAATCTCGTAGTCTGGGAGACTCCGGGTACTGGGAAGTCATGGATTGCAAGGATGATTGCCATATCTGCCTGTGCTGCTGGACTACGCACGAGATGGGCATCCTTTCCTGTCCTTTATGGCCAGTTACTGAGGCTCTACAGGAATACCGATGGGTAGCCCCTTATAGCAAGCTCATGTACTATTCCCGATTTGCCCTTCTCTGCATTGATGAATTCCCGAATGTCTCTGATATGGATCCCTTCCTTGTACAGCAGATGTTCAACACATTCTCAGTGAAGAGGCATTCCATCCTTCTCCGTATGCAATGCCAGCGAGCTGTTCTCTATAACAAGCATAGGACAGTCCATAAAAGGCCGCATTCTCCAGACTCCATTTAAGCGGTGCTAATCTCCGGCTTACAGACATCCAATAAGGAATTCTACGATTCCTGCGGATAGGTTCTCCGAACCAGGGCGGACAATCTATCCGTTTTCAACCGAACATATTCTCATTTTGAAGCGGAAAAACATAAGCATTAACTAACCAAACCTGAATATCGGTTATAAACATATTCAAATACCTGTTCACGGCAATTGTCGATTTCGCCCCAATCGTATGATTCCGGCAGATTTGAATAAAGAAGATTACGAATTGTATTTGAAACAGTAGCTTTTGTTTCATCTTTATCTGCCCAATGATCCATTTTTGAAATCTGATCCTTAACGGCTTGAAGCAACTCAATAGAAACCTTTTTGACTTTTGCAATATCAGCCCTTGAAAGGTTTTCGGCTTTTATTTTGTCGAAGATTGCAAGCTCTTCATCGGATGTAAAACCTTCTCTTACTACCCTAGCCTCCTCTTCCGTCAATTCAGAGGCAAAATCTATCAGTTCTTGGAATATCTTCTCAATTTCAGCCCGGTCTTGATCCTTGTTGTATTCCTCAATTATCTTCTGAAACCTTTCATAAAAGTCTATGCGGGTTGGATTGGCAGAACACATCTTGTCAAGTTTATCCGCAAGGATAGATTGAAGCTCCTTAAAGACAAGTGCCTTGTTCTTTGCTCTTTGGAACTCTTTTGCAAGCAATCCAAAATCAATTGCGCTAATATCGAACCTCGTGGAAGTACTTATTCTCTGTCCTTCCATTTCAAGTTCTCTGCTGATTATCTCATTGATACGTACCATCAGTTCTGTCGTATCATCATTGCTAGGCTTAGCATGGAGAGCATTATAAATTTCAGCAAGGGCGTTACGTTCTTTGATTTCAGAATAAGCCATATCATCCCGGTCTGCGTACCTTGAAATCCGAATTAGCTCAGAAACAAGTGCTGAAAAATTCTTCTTGACTGTATCTGGAGAACAGACTGCATTTACGGCATCATGGAGCTTTCTTACTTTCTCCATGCTAGAAGCATTAACCAACTCATCGAGAGAAAAACCTCTCTCTGACAGCACTTCTCTGCTTTCAGACAATAACTCACGTATATGCTTAATAAGCTCATCCTTGTCGATTGTAGGATCAGTTCCTGCTGTAGAAGCGTTCACAGTATAATCAGCAAGAGCTTTCCTCAAAGCTTTGACAATACCAATGTAATCGATGATGAGGCCATTAGACTTACCTTCATTCACACGATTTGCCCTAGCAATAGCCTGCATCAAAGTATGGGCTTTAAGAGGTTTATCAAGATAAAGACAAGAAAGAGATTTAACATCAAATCCGGTCAGCCACATAGCACATACAAATACAATGCGGAATGGATTATCTGAATCTTTGAAATCCTTATCAAGGTCTGGGTTGTTCATCATCTTCCATCTATGAGGGATGATATCCAATCCCCATTTTTGGAAAACAGCTTCTTCATTCTGCTCTTGGCTGATAACAACAGCCATTTCTGTTTCCTTCATCCATGTCAGTTTTCTGTTTAATTCCTGAACCTCCTGAAGATCCTTCTCTCGTTTAATCCTGAGCTGCAAAGCCTCTATCTCTTCATTCCAATATTCCTGAACATAGTTATACATTCGCACACATGTAACTTTGTTCAAGCATACAAACATGGCTTTACCGGTTGTCCAGAGATCCGAATAATGGCGGACAAAATCTTTGGCTATCAATCGAAGCCGAGGTTCTGTGATAAGAATATGAATCTCTTTGCTGAAATTCTCTTCCAGTTTCGCCTGTTTCTCCTCATCAATGTCCGCTTCTTCAATGGCATTGATAATCTCATCAGTAATATCTGGATTATTAAGACCTCTTATTCGTACCCCGCGATTTTCATAATACAGAGGAACTGTGGCTTTATCTTCTACAGCTCTTCTAAAGTCGTAGATGGATACATATTTGCCAAATGTTCTCTGCATGATGTTATCACTCGTAAACAGAGGAGTTCCGGTAAAACCAATCTTAGAAGCCTCTGGCAAAAAATGATCTAAATTATCAGCAAATACACCATACTGGCTCCGATGTGCTTCATCAGAAAAGATTATTACATCGTGATCGAGATGTAATGGTGTTTCATTCGGTCTGTTAAACTTCTGAATAAGTGTGAAGATATAACTGCTGTTTCCTTTGAGTTTTGTAACAAGATCTTCTCCACTTGAAGCAATACAATTCTTGGAAGGGATACCATTCAGAAGACCACAATTTTCAAATGTGCCGCTGATCTGTTTATTCAGTTCATCCCTATCAGTAAGAATAACGATAGTTGGAGAACCAATAAACTTCCTTCTGATCTTCTGTGCAAGGAAAAGCATCGAATAGCTCTTACCACTTCCCTGGGTATGCCAGAATACACCAAGACGTCCTTCTAGCTCTTTTCTATTTCTGTATGCTTCAACAGCCTTGTTTACACCGAGATATTGATGGTTTCTAGCAAGAATCTTTACTAATCGTCCATCGGAATGATCATATAGGATGAAATTTTCTAAAATATCTAAAAAATTTTCTTTCTTGCAAATGCCTCTTAGCATTGTATCCAAAAGAGTATCGCCATTATCCTCCTCATTCAGACGTTTCCATTCACTGAAGAAATCAAACTTGCTGCCAAGAGTACCAATCTTAGAATCCAATCCGTTGGACAACATTACAAATGCGTTGTAATAGAATAGCTGAGGAATAGTACACTGATAATCTGTATAGTTATCGTTATACGCATTCTGAACATCGATGCCAGCTTTCTTCAGTTCTATGAACAGCAAAGGCAATCCATTTACAAACCCAACGATATCTGCACGTCGATGATAGACATTGCCGTAAACAATGAATTCCTTGATAGCAAGAAAGTCATTGTTATCAGGATTGTTGAAATCAATTAGCAAAGCTTTACGACTCTCAACTTCACCTTTCTTGTTGACGTTTGAAACTGTTACACCGTCTCGAATCAGATTGTATTTCTCTTCATTGATCTCCAAAAGGCTCTGTGTAGAAACTCGATGCTTCAAAACATTAATTACATCATCAATCTGCTTATCTGTTATCCAAGGATTTATTCTTTTGAGTGCTTTTTTGATATACCGTACAAGCAAGACCTCATTATATGATTCTCTGCCAAACGTCCCTGACTTACCAAGAATCTCAGTATTATGAGCAAATGAAACATTCCAATGCAGCTCATTTTCCAGCAAGTCTCCTGCTGCATCTCTAACAAAAACATTCTCAGAATATTCATTGCTCATAATATTTCCCCTATTTATCAAATATTAACTTATATTTCTCTGAAAGGTAATTCACAAATGCAGAACAAGTAACAAGCATGAAGCGGGCATCTTCTATCTGAGGATTCGCAAATTCCACATTGCCATGGCGAAATGCCCCATCATCAGATGAGTATCCATATAAAGTACTAAATGCATTCTTTAATGACTTATGCAATTTTATTTCATTCTTTTCTAAAACTGAAAGGCATTCTCCTAAAGTAGCTTTGCTATTCCCCGTAATATGTCGGCACATAGATTCAACGGCGATAATTGAATCTTTAATACTGTTTCTATAATCTGGATTCTGCCTATCTGAAAAAAGCTGCATGGCATTCTTAAGAAGCTGATTTACAGAATCAAATGGTGTTGTCTGAGCATTCTTAATTGCTTCAAGTTCAATATCATCGAGCTTTGGAACAACCTTACAATCAACAAGACGATATTGAGCCTTTTCCATCTGGAGAATTCTATCAAATTCAGCAACAATGGTATTTTTCTTGGAGACATCTACGAATTCCAAATAAAGTTCAATCAAATCATATATTGCATACCATTCTCTACTACTCATTATGAAATCACGGAGAGTGTTATAATTCAAATTATGGCTATTGCTACCCTGCCTCTCATATTCAATGCCAAATTCATATAATATTTTCTCAATAGGAGTCTCATTGAATCGGTATCCTCCGTATCCATGCAATGACGTCCAAAAACCTGAATCATCATCCTCTTGTTCCAATTCAGATTTCCAGATGACCATCAACACTCGATGTTTCAATGAATCTGAATCCATATTGAAAGACAATTCAGGTTTTAAATTATTTCTATCAGAAAAGGTCATCTTTGCATCTCCTCATTGTTGGTATCTTTAAATATTCTATTCATAAGAAGATCTCTTGCACTTCTGGCACTCTCAATCACTTTCTCACATACTGCTATCTTATCAAAAAACGGAGCTACCCTTCTTTCAAACAAATTCAATTGTTTCTTTGACAAATGAGGAACTGCAAGGGAATTCAACTGCTTTGCATTGACATGAGGCTGTGCTGCTCCTCTCTGTAAAATTTTCATTAAATCTGGCGATGATTTCAAAAAACAATACACAAAATAAAGATAATCAGTTTTGCGACAATCTAAGAACGAACAGTCAGAAGCCCAAACAGGTCTTGTATATAATCGAACGAATCCAGCATTAGCACCAGAAGCACTAACTGTTATAACAGGGCTTTCTGTATTCGAAACATTATGAAAATAAGAAGGTTCCAATCCCCCTGCCACGACTGGTACAATTCCAGCACATGCGTCCTTCGCTGTTATAACTTTTCCTCGATTAAATTCTCCAATTTCATTTAATATACATGTACCATCACAGGATTCTATCACCTGCAAATAGTTAACAATAGCAGATTCCTCCAACAAGGAAATCTGCCTCTGATTATTCTCAATAAGATCATCATATACTGAGAGATATGAGGCTATCTTGTCTTGAACCTCAATAGGAGGTAAAAGAACAAAACAATCGCCAAGGCGATCTTGACTTAAGTTCTGTATATTTGCACCAACTGCATTATTTGATAAGGATTTTCTAAATAATGACGAATGAGTGTAATAAATTAGATATCGAGGATTTACAACACTTGTATCAATTCTTGCGCGAATACAGAAACCGGAAAATGTAACAGGTTCTCCAGGTAGATTTTCAATGAGTAAGGAACGCCCCACAAGATTCTTATTACCATTAGAACGAACAAAAACAATATCGCCGTCTTTTAATATAAATTCTTTCCTTACTATAGACTCTTTAATCTCTCCAAGTTCAGTATAGTCAGGAATCAATTTGGTTCCAAAATTCGATACTCCAATATACTTGATTCCGTGAGTAGTATATGTAGACTTATCAAAATTTAAGCCATTACGAAATTCTGCAAATTCCTTAAATCTGATAAACCCGTATTTCATATATCTAATTTCTCCATATTCTTTGAAATCTGTGCCATCAGCTCATTAGACTGATTCTGCAAGTCTTGGAGTTCATGATAGATTTCTTTCATTCGTTGATGAAAATCAACCCCATCATCTTCAATGGGAGCAACACCAACATATACACCAGGTGTCAAGGAGTAATTCTTAGCTGCAATTTCGCTTCGGGTTGCAATCTTGCAGAGTCCAGGAATATCCTTATATTCCCCTTCTCCAAATTTCTCGAATAACCATTCAGCTTCTTTTGTAAGAGCTATCAAATCTGCAAGATCTTCAAGCTGATCATCATAGTCTGCTCGCTTTTGTTTACGCTGTTTTGTTGGAGTTGCTTTTACATCATCGTTAGCTTTCTTTTCCAACTCTGCATATTGGGATTCAAACGTTTTGACAGCCTCTGCAAATGATGCTCCATCAAAGTTCGTGATGAGTTCTGCGATTCTAGATTTATACTCATCGAGAAGTGCTTTGTACTTATCTGTTTCGCCTCTGTACAGATGTACTATTGCCTGGAGGTTTTTCAGCTGCCATTCATTCCACTCACAGAGAGTGCGATCAACCTGTGTGAAATAATTCCTTGCATCTATAAACAGAACCTTATCCTGAAGTTCAGACTTCTTCCCTTTATCAAAGAACCAAAGCGAGCAAGGAAGAGACTTAGTATAGAAGAAATTGTTTCCTACGCTTATCATCACATCGACATGTCCTGTATCAAGCAACCGCTTTCTTATCTCCCTGTCTTTTCCAGAACTGTCAGTTGCAGATGAAGCCATAACAAACCCTGCTCTACCATGTTCGTTCAGATAAGCATAGAAATAAGAAATCCAAAGATAATTGGCATTGCTGACCTCTTTTGTGTCCTTGTTATATGAAGGAAGCCCGAATGGTAACCTACCAGCACTTGATGCAGCTTCTACTTTCACTTTATCAACATTGAATGGTGGATTAGCCATAACATAATCACATTTGCCTTCTAGATTATGGGCATCATGATAGAATGTATTGGCTTCATCACCGGACTTTATCACTCCAGTAAGCCCATGAACAGCAATATTCATCATGCATAGCTTGGCATTGTATTCGACCTTTTCCTGTCCATAAAATGTCATAGCCTGATTTGCCTGCATACCGGTACTGTTCACAAAATCACCGGTCTGAACAAACATACCGCCACTTCCACAGGCAGGATCAAGAAGAACTCCATGAGTTGGCTCAAGAACATTGACTATCATCTTTACCAATGACTTTGGTGTGAAGAACACGCCATCATCTGAAGCAACAGTTTTTGAGAACTTATTGAGGAAGTATTCATAAATCCTACCGATGACATCTCCCCCAACATCATCAAGAGCATTGTTATTGAATATTCTGAGAAGTTCGGCCAAAAGATCATCAGCAAAGCTCGTGTAGTTCTTAGGTAATACTCCAACTAGCTGACTACTCTGCTCCTCAATCAATGTCATGGCATTATTCACGACTTCTCCCAAGCTATTCATTGCATTACCTGAACTACTGATAAGGCCAAGGGAAGCAATATCTTCAGGGAGATTCACAAGATATGAGTACTGTGCTTCTTTTGGAAGGAAAATAGCACTTTTCTGTTTGAAGTCACTTGCTTCTACAGGAAGTGGAACACCTCCTCTTGTTGGTCTGTTGACCAAGATTTCTTTCTCTACAATCTTAAATCTGCTATATGCATAGCGTAAGAAGATAAGTCCCAGCACAGGCATACAATATTCATTTGATGTAAGCTTTGATCCCGCACGAAGCAGATCAGCAGATTCCCATAATTGTTTTTCGAGCTTCTTTATATTTGTCATAATTTCCCATCCTAAGGTTCAGAATACTGATAAATCTTTCAGTTTATTTTCTATCGCTGCATAGAGTGTCTTCAACTCTGCATTGATTTCATCAATAGAAAAAGTCGAAGATTCCACAGGCTTCAAATATGCAATCGGAGAAATATTGCCAATATCCAACTCTTCATATGGAACAACATTTGATATCTCTGTAACAAGATTATTCTTGATGATATCAGCAATGCTGATGGTCACATCTTTACCATTTTCATCAATGTATGCTTCATATTCAGTGTCTATCTTGCATTTGGTAACATCTACGAATACAACTTTCTCATTCTCTTCTTTTGAAAGAATAAAGAGATTAGTCTTAACAGCTGAACCATACCAGCTTCCAGGAAGCGATACTACTGCTTTAAGGATATGCTTATTGATAATATATTCCCTAACTGTCTGAATCTGTTTCTGTGTCCCTGCTAAATATGGCCCGGTTGATGTGATTACAGCTGTGCCACCTTTCTTTAGGGCCTGAATAGCACGCAACAAGCAAATACCAGACAAATCCCTTGTCGCGATACCATCGCACAAGAAATCAGAATCAATATATGTAAGCCCCAACGGGGGATCCATGAATATTTTATCAGCAACCGCAATTTCTATTTCCTCTGCTGAGAGGTTCCTTTCTTCAAAACACAAATTATCAATACCAAACAATATCGAGAGAAGAAGAACACTTGATTTCTTTTTAATATCATAAAGTCTGCATTCTTTGGCATTCCCTTCAGTAATAGCAAAAGTTGATATCCCCGAACCTGCAACATAATCAACAAATGCATCATCAACTGTCACATTGAGCAGATTTCTTACAAGACGATACAAAGCATATGAAGCAGCAGATAAAGTCCTACGTGAATAATACATCGCAGAAAGATTATTCACAGCCTGCACAATATTATCGAGCTCTTCTATTTTCTCATCTCCATTAAGAGAGGATAGATTCCATCCTGGAAGGATTGAAAGATTGATATTGTTGATAAATTGATTGGCTATATTCTCAGAAAACCGGATCCTGAGAACATGCAGTTCTGTTCTTGTTTTATTCTCCAAGTTAGTAATAATTAAAGGAACATCATCAGCTGGATAATCTGAAGTTTTCATGTCACGGAAGTAATCTGAAACTCTTCGATACTTCTCGAAATCAGATACCTGAGACATTCCAATGCCTTTATCTGATACATATTTAAGTGTTATGAGACTGAGATAGCATTCGATTGCAACGTCATCTACAATACTGGCAAATAATGCCGCCATTCTTCGAAGTTCATATTTTACTTCCTGGTTCAACATTCCACGTTCTCCTTAAAAAGCAATTCAAATCTCTCTTTCTCAAGGCTAAAGACATTTTCAACAAGATATCTCAGTTCCAAAATACTGCGATATCTTTTTCCAATTTCAGCCTGAATTGCTGAAGAGAGTTCTGGAATTTCCAAAGTACGAACACTATTGATTTTCAATATGGCCACAACAGACCCACCGCATGCTACTTCATACTGATGCATAGCAGTTTTACTGTTCAGATATGCCAATAAGAAGAATGGATCAACATCTTTAATTTCAGTCAAACGGCAGCAGAATGAAGGAACAAGCAATCCTTCTTCAGTTTTGTCTATATATGCAGCACCATAAGGGGACGAAAGCTTAAAGATAATATCCCCTTCCTTTGTTAAGAAATTTGGAGATGGATCTTTTGAGATCGGGGCTTCATCAAGATCGTCATGGATGACACCGCCATCGCGGATAGCCTTCGGCATGAGAATCCGTGCAGATTTAATAGCTGAAGAAGTTTCTCCTGATTTAGTTTTCAATCTTGATATAATCTGTCCAGAAATTACATTACATAGCGAATCCAGTCTCATATTCAACCTCCTGAGCTATAAGCTTATTGTACGAATTAAAAGAATCCAGCTTCCACTTTGTTTTCTGTTCTCTGGATTCATAAACCTTATCGTTTCTAGGTTTCCAGTTTGATTCTTTCTTCAGTTCTGATATTGAACGACTATCATCGTAATTTTTCCCTGATGCTAGAAACTCCCTCTTATTTCTTGCCTGAAGATATGGATTCATATCGTTGACTTGTTGTTGAAGCCTGTATTCCCTACGAGTAACTTCCCTTACTTTGATAATGGCATCTTTATTACCATGTTTAACCCTTGGTATATATCGACATATCTTGCTTGCTTCTCCGGAAGTCTCTGCAACGACCGGAAAATCTATAGCTACATATCTTCCGCGCCCGACATGCCCACAAGCCGCAGTAACAATATAATATTTCATACAGTATCTCCTATGTATTATTTTTTAGGTACATCTGCATAATATAACCACCCATAATTCATGTCAATATATTTACTGATATATTTTTTAGGTACATTAATCCTAAAAAGAAAACATTCTCTTCTCGCCAAAATTAATGAAAAGATTTAGCCTTTGAACATATCCAGATATTGTCTTATATGATCCTTATCCCCATATTCGGCTTCACATAGTATTTTAATTTCAAGCAAGTGACTCTGATTGAAATGAACTTCAATGTTGTCAATTGTTACAGGAATCGGCGCCTCTAATGTATATTCAGCCTTTCTTAATTCATAAAGGAAATTATTCAGTTTATCAGAGTCTTTCCGTTTTTCCTATACTCCTTGGCACATTCAGAACATAAGCATAAATGCATGGCCTTTAATTCTCGCCTAGGTTTTTCTTCAATCTGCACTATTTCTGTATCATCAATCGGTTTTCCACAGATCTGACATACATAGAAACCACTGTCGGAATCGTAATATGTGCTCTTAATATAGTCCCTGACAATACCAGGCTTTTCAGAAACCCTTACTTGCTGTACCCTTGCTTCAAACTTGACGCGAGGTGCATTACGATATTCCTTGTAAACAGTCTTTACAAAATCTGCAGGATGCTTTACCGGCTTGGAAGGGAAAGAAAAAACATTCAGTCTTTCCTGTCTTAAATCAATTTTATTCCTGAGATAAGCATTATCGAAATATGGTTGCTCTTTAGTAGAAGCTGAATCTATGATCTGTTCAAATTCTGCAATATTGTATCCATACTCTGTTTTCAATTTTTTCTCAAATTCCTCATTAGAAATTTCATCATTTCTGGATGTCCCAGAATGCATAAATATCTCATCAGCTTTTGAAAGATCAATGTTATATCTACTCTGCAGAAATGATTCTAAATATTTATGGCGTTACCTTATCTCATATAACCACTATATGTCTCATTCGTCTCATCTATCCTAGATGTTTCAAGAACTTTTGGGGGCAGACCAGGGGCAAACAATTGTCTAATCAACAATGATCCATCTGCCATCAGTTCGCGATCCTTCCCTGATAATGATTCCCTTATCTTCCAACCAATCAAAATCTCTTCCAATTGTGAGTGCTGAAACCTTTTGTATAATTGCGATTTCAGAAATAGTTATGGTTGGATTACTTCTTATCAAATCAAGTATTGCATTACGCCGAATCACAGAACCTTTTGATGATTCTTTAGATAACAACACATCATCCTTCCCGACATCTGCATTATGAAGAACGTCATTAGGATTCTTTCCATATAATTGCTCAACAATCAACATATATTTCTCAGAGGGTTTCAAAACAAGGGAAATGCTTTTCTCATAGACTTTATATTCAGGTTCCGGATTTCCATCTGCCTTGCAAGCATTCAGCATCTTCGGTATCCCTGTACCAAACTTTTCCACAAACCCTGCATATTTGAAGGCGTTCGAAATAAGCGGATTGATATGCATCGAATCGTGATTCTCTATTGTCCAGCCAGAAGGAAGAACTGCTCTATTGCTAATTTCCATCTTAAGATCAAATACATTGATTGTGATTAGCTGGCAGGCCGACCAGTCATTGTGCATTAAAGAGTTGTAGATACCCTCTCTGATAGCCACATCAGGATAAGGCTGAGTCTCATGTCTTGTTGTCTTATCATAAGAGATTAGATTGTATTTATAGTTCGTATTCAGAGCTCTAATGATTGCTTTACAAAGCACCAGTAATGATCCTTTTATCTCATCCTGATAGAGGATATCAGCTTCACTAGCAAAACGTCCTATCTGGACATAGAAGCATTTCCAGAATTCTTAAAATAGAAATCTGATATAATAGACATATGAATGAAAGCATTATCGAAACACTTGTAAAATATAAACTCGATAACTTCAACTACCACCATGGAGGTGACGCTGATTTTGAACTGCTTGGAATAAAGCTCATTCAAGCTGCATTTCCGGAAGCTAGTGTCAGACAATCAAGTGGCTCGGATGCGGGCGGCGATGGCGGAAGAGATGGCATAGCTGTCATAAACGGAGAAGAATACAAAATCGCCTGCTCAATCGACAAAAATCCCAAAAGAAAAATCAGAAAGGAAGCCTCTCGGGAAAAAGCATATCACGACAAGATGATATACTGTACAAATCAGCTCATTGATGAAAAAACAAAAATTGAACTTCAGAATGAAATAAAAGGCTTGATAATCATCGATTGCGATCAAGCTGTTAGCCTTATTATGAAAAATGAAGCTCTGAAAAAACTCATAGGTATACCTGCTGAACAGCTGGCTATTTCCTTCGAGTACCTTAGAAATCATAACCAGTTCTTTCGAGAGAAAAATACAATCGATTCATATATTGAAAGAACAGTTTTCACCAAACACGGTGAGTTTGCTTTAATTGATTGGATCATCAATTCTCCAGATAAAACACTTTTCAGAAGGCTATTCCTAGTCGAAGCTCCTGCCGGATACGGAAAAACTTCCTCCCTGAAAAAACTCCATCAGAAGATAATTGAAACAGAAAAATTTCTTCCCCCCGTGTATATCAATCTTGAAGACTGCTATAGAAAAGGACTGCTTAACACCATCATAGATGAAACATATGCAGTCTCTGGAGATTACCGACTGGAAGATTGCTTTCTGATTCTTGATTCATATGACAGAATAGGTTCAAAAGCTGATGATTTATTCTGCGAGTTGTCTGTATTCCTCTCCAACCAGAGTAGATTTCGATCCATTCTGATTGCCGCACGGGAAGGAGAATATGACACCTCTGCTATTGAAGAATTTGCCCGTAAACACAATCTTGAAGTCGATAAAGCATGGCTTGTAGCTATTAAAGAACAGGATATCGATATATTGCTCGATTCAGCAGTTTCAGGAGCAAATGTAAAAAGGGAAATTGTTGATTTCCTCAGATTTAATTCAGTTTATGAAAATATATTCTACGTCACTAATGTAATACGTTTTTATTCGGACAGGAAAAAAATACCGAAAGTCCTTGATGATCTGCTTGCTTTCCTTCTCCGCAAAGAACGTGAATTGCATAATCTTTCAGAGAATGAGGTTCTAGCTTTCTCTTTCTATTCAATGCTTTCTGACGCAAAGGACTTTAAATCTAAATTCGGATATTCAATCAATTCCTTTTCACATCAGATTATCGAAGAATATGCAGCTGCAATAGTCCTATCACGTTTATCGATTACAGAAATCCTCAGATACACAACTGTTGACGGATTTATAATCTCCAATCTGAAAAATACTATAGGCCTCCTTCTCAACCACATTCTTCTCTACGAAAAAGGAGTGAATCTGATGGAAGTGCTTATGAAAAACTCTGAGAATTGCGATGTATTCTTCAAAATAGAGCCGACAAATCTGACAAAAGACATCAAACTCAGAATATTCAGGGATTACGTCAATCATGTTCTAAAAGAACACATATATGACATAAATATGGAATTATCCAAATTCATCGGAACTGATCCTGAAGAATATCTGAATATCATTATGCTGAAACTTATATATGCAGATGATAACGAAAATCAAAATCTGCTCTTTGGCATAATACTGGCGGCAGTAAGGCAAGAAGAACGGTTAGTTTTCACCAATCTAGCGAAACAGCTTATCACATTCGCCTATTCACACATACTCAGCGGTAAACCGTTATACATTGGGGCACTGTCATGGATTTTTCTTTATATAAAAAGGCAAATTCCTGAACTTAAGGCTGAAGAACTCAGTATCTTCCAGAATTTCCTTCTGAAGGATATTTCCTCACCTGAAACATATATCGGATTCTGCTTCCTATTTCACAACTCTGTAAAAAACATCAATGAGAAGGAATATACGGAGATATGGAACAAATACTGGAATCTCTGTGAAAGAAATATACTGCCAGCACATTACATTCCAGATGAAATAGAAGAAGGGACCACAGAACAGACATCCCTTGTATTTATACCAAGGCCATTTTATGACTTCATTACCCATGCCATAGAAGAAGGCGCCATTAGTTACTCAAAGGTATTGGGATTTATGATTGCATCACTGAAGAACAGTAGATCTGCGGCATATCAGGAACGGGACATCATCCAATTTATGATATATGGTATCAATCAATACGGTGTTGAAAGCAAAGAAACCGAGCAGATTCCTGCAGCAATGCAAATCCTCTGTGATCTGTCACCTTATGATTCAACATGGCATGATTTCTTTATGGAAACTGAGCAAAATAAGAACGCACTAATAAAAATGATGTGCATGGCATTCAGCAAGATTAAATACCTCTATTCTACTGGACTAAGTGCTGTTGCCGAAGAAATAATGAAATCATCAGATTTATATAATTCGGTCTTGTCATGTATAAGCAAAGAAGAATTCGGCGATTTTCTGAAAGTCTACTTCCCTATGTTCTCTCGAACCGATTTCTCTGATGATGTATATGAGCAACTTCCTGAATTACTCAGAAATGATATAGATAGGACTGAATCAGATAAAAGGGAAACTCAGGAAAAGATACAAAAAGAAAAAGAACGGAAACTAGAACAGCAGAAGCAATCCATACACGAGCTTTTCAATGAAATAGAACTGCTCAGCAAAATAGAGAAAATATATTCTGCTCTGGATTATTCAATAAATCTAAATGCTTCTTTGCAAGAGTACAGCAAGACACACGATGATTATTTCTGTATTCATTGCATAAAGGAATTGCGGGAAAAAGATTACGATTCGTTCCTTAAAGAATGGAAATCAGGAAATAAGGCTTACATACGCTTATGGCTTGTCCTCTCCTATATCAATAGTTCAGATATGGGAATACATATATTAAGTGGAAAAGAAATGGAGGAAGTCTGGAACTGGATCAGGATGCTGATCCCTATAATAACCGAAAACTGCAATGTACAAAGGATAGTCGCTGCTGTTCTTCAATATCCAGAGATGCAGGAATTTGCAGCAAATGATTCAATCCTTGCTTTACTGCCATATGTTTGGTGGCATCAGTTTATCGACACGCCTACAATCACAACATTCAAGACAACAGGGAGTTATGATTATCAGTTATTTTCCGTCGATTTTCTCTATCAAATAGTCACAGAAGAGGAAGTTGACGAATATATACTTGAAGACCTGCCTCTTGATAACTGTAACCGCGGAGAATTCTTTACTATGTATATAGACGCCCACAGGGAAATAACCCAATCTGAAATTGTCAGAAGAGCAGCAAAGAAGCGATACTTAACATTTCTTATCAGATTCTTAGATGATCCTAACTTGTCCTCTGGCAACATGAAGATTCTCGCAGAGCTTGATATCCATATCAATGATTTTCCATGCAAGAAACTTTATGAATCATTATCAAGAGCACTTTTGTCAAAAAAGAAAGATTTCAAGATTATTCCATCTTGGAGAATACTCAACTTTTTCATATCTGGTTCAAATAAAGTTGATAAAGCGACTGCTGGCATATATCTGCAAAAAATATTCCAAAATATTGATGAGGGACCAGAAAATGATAAATGCAAGAAGAAAGTTGCCGAAATATATATGCTACATATACACGATAATTCTGAAATCAATTGCTGGTACATAAAATATCTCATGAGGACAGGCAGTACGATCTCGGAAGAATTTGCATATTCAACTTCACAGGAAGCTTTTTTTGCTGATATAGATTCGCTGAAGCTATTTCCGAATCTAATCGCAACCTGCGAAGACAAATGTGATGATTATCATCGTATTATCATAGGTCTAGTAAACAATTCACTGAAATATTTCTGCAACATAATCCAGTCGCTTAGCGAAGAACAAAGGAAAATCTTTCTGAATACAATGGATATCCTATGTTCATCCGGTAGAAACTTCTGGGCATTCCCGCTACGGAAAGAAGCAAGAACAAAACTACTGATGAGCCTCTCACATAAACCAAGTGAGGATGAAATCATCATACAATGTAGGAACATCATAAAGGGCACTCTCTAAATCAGAACACTTTGAAAACAAAAGTATGCTGAAAGAACATCCATATGCAAGAACATTCCTATATTCCAATTACTGACAATCTGACAGATTCCAATTTTGTGATGTATATAGCCCCATTGGACTCCCCAATCAAAAATCAACTATAAGGTTAGAAAGTATAAGAACCGTGAATCATGGCTTACTTTTTATACATTTCTCGTCATCCCGAAGATCCGCACAGAACTATACACTATGGATTTCTGGGATTAGCAAAGAAACAAGACATCTCATTCGATCTATTTTGCTATACTGACAATCAAGAAAATCAATTATGTCATGATTGACAGGATATAAATCTTAATACAGAAGCAATTCTTTATTTGCCAACTATTTATTTTCATATATCGATAATACAGATAATACGTATACCAGTTTTAAAGATTTTGGCGTGGTAGGAATTTGGAAAGAAAAATCCGAAATAATAGCGACAATTGACATAAAATGAAAAATCGTCATAAAACAAATGATTGCCTTATAACGATTTATTCATCACGTTAAAAATGTAATCATTCCCACTCTATCGTCCCAACAGGTTTCGGTGTCATATCATAACAAACTCTGTTAACACCTTTGACCTCTTTCAGGATTCTGTCAGTAATGTGGCTGAGAAGATTGAAAGGAATATCTTCAACTGTTGCTGTCATTGCATCTTTTGTATTTACTGCTCTTATAATCACAGGGTACTCAAAAGACCGTTTTCCATCTCTTACACCAACAGACTTGAAATCAGGAACAATTGTAAAATACTGCCAGACTTTTCCTTCCAGGCCATTGGCGGCGAATTCTTCTCTTAGAATTGCATCTGATTCACGTACACATTCCAGACGGTCACGAGTAATAGCACCAAGACATCTTACACCAAGCCCAGGACCCGGGAATGGCTGCCTGTAAACCATATTGTCAGGAAGCCCGAGAGCTTTTCCCACGACTCTGACTTCGTCCTTATAAAGGAATTTCAATGGCTCAACAAGCTTAAACTTCAAATCATCAGGGAGTCCTCCCACATTGTGATGAGCTTTTACACCATCACTTTCAAGAATATCCGGATAAATAGTTCCTTGTGCCAGGAATCCGATACCATCAAGTTTTCTTGCTTCTTCTTCAAAAACACGGATAAACTCAGCTCCGATTATCTTTCTCTTCTGTTCGGGATCGGAAACACCAGCAAGCTTATCAAGGAAACGGTCTACAGCATCAACATATATGAGGTTTGCATCCATTTCATGCCTGAATACCTGTACAACCTGCTCAGGTTCGCCTTTTCTCAAAAGGCCATGATTGACATGAACACAAACTAGATTCTTTCCGATAGCCTTAATAAGAAGAGCTGCAACAACAGAAGAATCAACACCTCCGGAAAGCGCAAGAAGGACCTTTCCATCCCCTACTTGCTTTCTGATAGCCTCCACAGCCTCATTAATAAAAGACATAGAAGAACTTTCTGTTGCTATTCTTTCCATACTTAGAGGACGAACATTACCACTGAAATCCATAATCACTCCTTATTAAGAATATTCTTAAATAATTGTACTTCATTTGCGGTTGCTATGTCAGCAAACTTTATCATACCCATTTCAGGTAATACTTTATTACAAAAACACATACATTGTAGTCGGCTTACAAATAAAACTTGTCACAAACAATTCAAAGCTGTCGCTATCACCAAGATAACATCTCCCCTATAACTATAAACGGAGGTAAATAATGACAAAAAGGATTGGTTTAGTTCTTCTTGCTTTAGTATCTATTGTACTACCAATATTCGCTTCTGATACACCCGATGAATACAAGCTCGTAGGGTATGGTTCAGAAACAAGAGGTGGTCTTGATGGCCGTATCATTAAAGTAACGACCCTCAACGCAACAGGAGAAGGTTCATTTACTGAAGCCCTGAATGCAGAGGGGCCCAGAACAATCGTGTTTGAAGTTGCAGGAGTAATTGATCTTGGAAAACAGCAAATTGATATCACAGAGCCTTATCTGACAATCGCTGGACAGACTGCACCATCGCCTGGAATCACACTCATCCGTGGAGGACTCACAGTCAGAACGCATGATGTAGTGATTCAGCATATCAGATTCAGAATGGGAGATGCCGGTGCTGAAAAGGGAGAGAAATATGAACCAGAGATCTCAACATATGGAGCAGAAGCGTATAACATCGTCGTTGATCACTGCTCTGTATCATGGGGTGTCGATGAAAATCTCTCCACATCAGGACCTCGTCTCGATGGACCAGAGGCAACATCCCACAACCTTACATTCTCAAATAACATAATTGCAGAACCTCTTTGCTATTCGGTACACAGCAAAGATGGAAACCATGGTATGGGAACTCTTGTTCATGACAACTGTACTAATGTCACGATAATCGGAAACTACTATGCCCACAATTATGAACGCAATCCTTGGTACAAAGGAGGATGCACAGGCATTGTCCTGAACAATCTCATATACAATCCAGGGAAATGGGCTATGAGAATGGGATATGTTCCTAAAGAATGGAATAATTCGGATACAGCTCCTGTAAATCCGCGTGTAACAATAATCGGAAATTACATGAAGACAGGTGTTGATACCCCTGAAACCACAGCAATGGTGGGAACTAACTACAATAATGGAGACTGCTATCTTGAAGACAATATCGCAATTCATCTCGATGGAAGCGAATGTCCTATAACAGATGGGAACATCACTATTCTTGATGAAAAACCATCATGGATAGAAGGACTTGAAGTCCTGCCCGCAGAGGATGTTCCAATGCACGTACTTGCCAATGCAGGAGCAAGACCAAAGGACAGAGATGCTATTGACATGCGTCTTGTGAATGAATTCATTACAGGTACAGGCAATCAGATAGACAGCCAGAATGAAGTCGGAGGATATCCGGAAGTTGAACCTGTATACAGGGCTCTGGAACTTCCTTCTGAAAATGAATCAATTGAATCCTGGCTTGTACAATACACAGCCCAAGTTCAATAGGATATGAATCATCAGGGGCATTTAAGCCCCTGATGTCACGTAATTGGAGCTGGATTATCAATAATCAGATCATTATAAAGACCGAGGTTTTCTGCCTTGCTCTTTTTTCCACTTGCAGTATCAAGAATGAGATCATATAGCTTAAGACCTACATCCTCGACAGAAGCCATTCCATTGATAATATCCCCTGCATCTATATCAAACAGATCGGGCCACATCTGATAAAGCTCAGAATGTGTGGATATCTTCAGCACAGGAATCTCTCGTAGCGAATATGGTGTACCCCGTCCCGTACTGAAAACCTGTAATGTAATTCCGGAAGCAAGTTGAGTCGGTCCACATACAATATCGCTGGCGGGAGTTGCTGCGAATATCAGACCGTGCTTATCCGGCGTCTCCCCAGGCCCTATAACCTCTGAAATCGGAGAATGTCCACTCTTGGCTATAGACCCAAGAGCCTTCTCAACGATGTTACTAAGTCCACCTGCCTTATTTCCAGGAGTAGGATTTGCACTTCTATCTGCACCACCTTTTGCAAGATAATTATCGTACCATCCGATTTCCTTTCTCAATTTCTCAACAGTCTCTTCATTTTCACACCTGGAAGCAAGGAAGGAAACACCATCTCTTACCTCAGTAACCTCGGAAAACATGACTGTAGCACCATTAGCAACGAGCATGTCGAAGGCAACACCAATAGAAGGATTGGCACTGAGTCCGCTGAATGCATCAGAACCACCACACTGTGTTCCTATTATAAGTTTCTCAAGAGGTAGTTCTGTACGTTTCCGTTCATTCAGCTTACGTAGTTTCCGCTCAGCCATGCGGCATATTGATGAGACCATATCATTGAATCCATGGCACTGCTGCAACACTATTGTATTCTCATCATTAAGTTCAGAGGGAGAAAGAATACGGTCAAGTGTAAGCTTTTCGCATCCAAGAGATACAACCATCAGTTCCCCGCCAAAATTCGGATTATGCAAAAGATTTCTGACACTTCTTATTGGTATTTCAGCATCTGGCGCATTTATTGCAACACCGCAACCATAAGGATGAATAAGGGCTGTAACATCATCCACATTCGGATAGGAAGGCAATATCTCCCTTTTTATTTTCTCAAGAGCAACTCGAATGACACCGGCAGTACACTGCACAGTAGTACCAATAGCAAGAATATTTCTCGTTCCTGCATATTTTCCATCGCCATTATCATATCCAAAGAAAGTCTTCCTCTTTGGTGGATTCTGCCACTTTCTGCCTTTGTTCTCATGAACCAGCGATGAAAGAGATGGAGAAACAGGAAGCTCAATCATTTTTTCATTAATCCAGCTTCCCTCTTTTACATCCTCTTTAAGCTTTCCAAGAGATACTCCATACCTTATTACATCATCCCCGGCTTTCATAGTTTTCAGCGCGACTTTATGTCCCTGAGGGATAAATGATAAAGCCTTGAATGGATAATTATCGAAAGCTGTCCCCTTTTCAGTATCAGAGACAGCAATTGCAACATTATCATCAGCTGAGATTCTAATGAGTTTCATACAACGATATTGTCCTTTATGTAATCGTAATCAAAATCCCAGCCAAGACCAGGGACTGATGGAATGGATACAAAACCATTTTCATCCATAGGATCATAGATTGATTTGAACCACGGCTTCGGAGTCTCGTAGTCAAGGAGAGGGTGCAACAGGCCTCTCTCAAAATACTCACCATTTGGAATGGCACCCAGCACATGCAAGTTGCCTATTGTATTACCATGAAGTTCAATATTCATCCCGAATGATTCATAAAGATGTGCAGATTTCATCACACTCGTAATGCCACCCGTAACCTCTGTTCCGGCACGTCCTATATCAGAAGCACCGGCTGCAATCCAGTCCGCCCTTGTCCTGTTCTTACCCTCAACAGTCTCAGGTCCACAGATTGGAAGCCTTGTATGGGAATTAAGCCATACATAGGAAGACATTGAATGTTCATCCATAGGTTCCTCCATCCAGAGAAAGCCAAGTTCATAAAGGGCATCAGCTATATATAGGGCCTGTTCCCTGGTGTAATCATGATAAGGATCAAGCATCAGAGCAATATCAGGGCCGACAGCATCGCGTACCATCTGACAGGCTTTCACATCCAGCTTCGGATCTGGATTGGGAATAATCGGAGGCATCCACGTATGAAGCTTTATGGCTTTATATCCCTTTGCGACGAGTTTCTTTGCAAACTCTGCATATGCTTCTGGGGTATCAAGCCCTCCTTTTATGTCATCGCCGACCATAATAGAACCATAGGCAGGAACCTTGTCTTTATAGCCTCCCAACAGCTTATAAACCGGGACTCCGCATTTCTTTCCACAGATATCCCAGAGAGCAAGATCGAGTGCACAGAGTGTACGGTCAGTAAAATCGGAATGAAGTCTCTGCCATGTCCGCATTCTCTGCCAGATGTGTTCATGCATGAAGGGATCCTCACCAATAATTGCCGGTGCAACTACTCTGTTGAGGACATCTACAAGCATGTTGCCATCCACTGCATGTCCTTCCGTACCATCATCACAGACAATGGTCAGAAAACCGACTTTTGCCTCATGCGGTTTCCCTGGATGAGAGTGCCCTTCCCCATCCCTCACCATTCTGGACTGATATCTTATATATTCAGCCTTGGCGCTTACAATTTTCATTTTATTCACCTTTTATCGAGACATTACCGATCTTCTCGTAAAATCTAGCAAGTGCACTATGGTCTTCTTTTTCATATCCATATGCCTTTAGTGACTGCATCATTTCCATTACCTCACCAGTGAGAGGAACAGGAGCATTGACTGCATGTGCAGCATTAAGTGCATTTGCAAGATCTTTTATATGAAGCTCAATTCTGAATCCAGGCTTGAAATTGCCATCAATCATCATTGGAGCTTTTGCATCCATTACCGTTGAACCGGCAAGCCCGCCACGTATTGCCTGATATACAAGCTCAGGGTCAGCACCCACTTTTTTGCTGAACGAGAGAGCTTCTGCAACCGCTGCAATGTTGCAGGCTACAACAATCTGATTGGCAAGTTTCGCTATATTACCAGCTCCAAGATCACCAACATATGTAACAGAAGCAGCCATTGCCTTGAGAACAGGCAGAAAACGTTCGAAAGTTTCTTTCTTTCCACCAACCATAACGGAAAGTGTTCCATCTATGGCTTTCGGCTCTCCTCCAGACACTGGAGCATCCAGCATATCACAGCCTCTGCCGGCAAGTTCAGAGCCTATCTTCTTCGATTCAACAGGATCAATTGAAGACATATCGATAAGAGTGAATCCTGGCTTTGCTGTTTCCAGCAATCCGCCTTTTCCAAGGACGGCTTCTCTCACCTGGGGGCTGTTCTGCACCATTGTTATGCATAAATCACATTGAGATGCAATTGCAGCTCCATTCTCAGCAAAAGTCGCCCCTGCGGATATAAGTTCTTCAGCAGCTGCCTTCTTATGATCACAGACAACAAGATCATGTCCAGCTTTCATAAGATTCATAGCCATCGGGCGGCCCATGATACCAAGTCCTATAAATCCTATTTTCATATGCCCTCCTTTATGTATTCCGCTTTCACGAGTTCAGCTCTTAGTGCAGTCATCTGACCATCGGGTGATGGTTTATTTGGAAGATATGGAACACCAAGATTTCTTCCCAGAAGATTTCCATAATCCTTTGTAGCTACCGGGAAAGAAGATTTATCCATCTGCAGACGTATCGGGTTAAGCTTGAACTGAGCTTCAAGCGATTCACCAAGTTTCCCAGCTTTGAAATTATCATAGATGGAACAGACAAGTTCTGGCAGGAAATTTGCAGTACAGCAAACAGCGCCGACAGTACCAACACAAAGGCCTGCATAAATCATCGTATCCTTACCACACATTACCCTGAAACCGATATCTCTGTTTCGCCTTATGAACTCCTCCGTCTGTGTGATATCGCCGGAACTATCCTTCATTCCGATAATGTTGTCTTTCTCGTGGCACAGTCTTTCCACAAGGTTCTGGGAAAGACCATATCCTGTACGACCTGGATTATTATAAAGAAGCATAGGAGACCCAGAAAGACTGTCTGCTATCGAAGAAAAGTGTGTATAAAGCTCATCTTCTGTAGGTTTCAGAAACATTGGCTGAAGTACGGAAACAGCTTTTGCTCCCATTTCCAGGCCCATATTGGCAAGAGCAATGCATTTCTTTGTCCTGATTGCACCGATGCCCATGTAAACAGGAACTCGGCCAGCAGTCTGATCCATAATGATGGCAAGTATTTGACGCTGTTCATCCTCATCCTGCATATAGAATTCGCCGTTAGAACCAAATGCAAGTATTCCGGAAACACCTCCGGAAATCACAAAATCCACATGCTGGCGAAGAGCCTTTTCATCAACATGCTCATCACTATCTATTGGAATTGCAATCGGCGGAATAATACCGCTGAAAAAATCTGCATCCATATACACCTCCATTAATAGACACAGCCATCTTTTCTATAACGAGCCCAGACATTCTCAAAAAAACCGTCATCCTGAGGAATCGGACGCGGCTGTCGGTATGTAATACTGACAGAATTGCCATCCAGTTTTATCTCCTGGATATCCGGAGAATCCTCATTCTCAAGAGAGAAACGGAACCGTTCATCAAGAGCTTCAGGCTGAACAGAACCTTTTTCATCTGAATAGATGGCACTGCCTCTGCTGCCGCCTTTTCTAAGAGCATAATCTATCATTGCTGAAAGATAGACCCGACTCTCGATAAGCGCATTTCGATATTCAAAAAGGAGCCAGATACGGCCAGGAGAAGAGACCCTTACATCTTTCAAAGCCTCATAATCCATCTCAGTCGCTGCAAGTGCTTTTTTCAAAAGAGAAATGTCCCTTATACATGATGCATAGAGGCTCATGCGTTTTCTCAGATTGCTATACGCCTCCTCTGCATCGATGGTACCAGAACTGGAATTATTTATAATATTCTCAGCCCATAGAATTTCTTCATCCATGGAACAGGAAGAATCCCATCCACCCGTTCGTTTTGCCGCAATGTACTCAACAGCTCTCGAAGATCCTACCTGTCCTGCATTCAGAGCACTTCCACCTGGCCTGTATACGCCATGAGAGGCAGCACATTCCCCGACAGGAAAAATTCCAGAAACGTTTGATTGCCACCAGAGATCAATTGCAAGGCCTCCATTGTTATGCTGTGCAGAAAGGGAAATCTCAAGCCTTTCATGTTCCAGATCGACTTTTTTATCCAGATAGAACTGATATGCGGGTTCATTCAGCTGATGCAGTCTCTCTATTGGAGTTCTTCCCAGAGCCCCAGCAGCCTCAAGATATTCCCTTGCCTCTTTCTGCAAATCAGCAAATGGTATTTCAGTATTATCTGGATTATGCATGAAATCGAGATAGACACGTCTTCCCTTCTCCAGTTCGAGATAGCAAAGTACATCTATAAGCGATGAGCCCCCGTCGATTTTCCTTGCATCGAATGGCCATTGATAACCCTTAAGGAAAACGCGTGAAAGCATCTCCTCTCTCGGTAAAGGATAGGAAGAGAGAAAATCATATTCAGTTCCATCACTGTCAACGGAAACAAAACGCGGAATAACCTGCATATATGATCCAGACACATTCCAGCGAGGATGGCAGGATGCAAGACCATACTGCCACTCAGTAAGATTCTTGCCCATTACTCCAGCTTCAAAAGCAAGTCCGGTAGCACCGAACTGGCTTTCAGGATACACGCTCATACTGTAAATACCGGCAGGACCACCTGTTGCCAGTATGAGAGAACGGCAACGAATCAGAAGAAGCTCATTCGTTCTCCTCGAAATGAACAGGACACCTCGCACTTCATTATCGCTGGCAATGATCTTAATCAATTGATAACCATCAATAATCTCAGGACCATCATCAAGTACTGCTTTCTCCAGAGCTTCAGTCATGTATCTGGAAGTATACGGACCTGCACTTGTTGCCCTGCGTTTTGGATCATGGTCTGTCCTGTAGCCTATATACTGTCCATAACGATCGTGTGGAAAAGGTACTCCTAAAGAAGCAAGACGAGTGAAAGAAGGAACGGAAAGAGCCGCTTCACACAGGGCCACATCACCATCAACACACTTACCTTTATAGAGGTCCTGAGCCATCTCCATGATACTGTCAGAGTCACAGCCTGAAAGAGAAAGCTTGTAATATGTCTGTTTATCAGATCCGGTATTGCGGCTTGTTCCAGCCTTAATGCCTTCCGTGACCAGCACAACATCTCGCACACCTTTTTTCCAAAGGAGATCCGCAGCATTAAGACCAGCAGCTCCTGAACCGACAATAACAGTCTCTACATTCCTCGCCTGCATTACAGTCTCCTTATATGGAAACCACCATCTACATCAATGAAAGAACCTGTTGTATAAAGCAGGTCATCGCCGGCAAACACCGAGACAGCAGCAGCAACATCCTCTGGTGTACCCCAGCGAGCTATCGGGAAAACACCATCAGCAATAAGCTTGTCATACTTATCATTTACTGTCTTTGTCATGTCGGTTTTTATCACACCGGGACGAACTTCATTCACAAAGATTCCATAAGGAGCAAGAGCATCAGCATATACCTTAGTAAGCATCGATATACCGGCTTTGGAGACGCAGTACTGAGCCCTATTTGGAGAAGATACCTCTGCCGAACAAGAGGAAATATTCACAATCGTACCCCGTTTCCTACCAGTTATGCTTTGAGAGACCATGACCTTTGCCACAAGCTGTGTCATAAACATATTGGATTTCGTATTTGTATCAACAACATAATCCCAGCTCTCCTCAGACATAGAGAGGATATCCGTTCTTTCCTTAGGAGCAACACCCGCATTGTTAACAAGCAAATCAATTCTACCAAAGCGCGAAACCACTTCATTCACAAGATGTTCTCTCTCGCTCTGCTGTGAGACATCACACTGAATGTATACAGGTTTCAGGCCTTCTTTCCCAATCTCAGCAAGCGCATCGGCAACGGCCTCTTCACTGCGACGCCCCCCGCACACAACCTGAAAACCATCAGCTGTCAGCCTTCTGGATACAGCAAGTCCTATTCCTCGGCATCCACCTGTAACTATAGCAATCCTGTTCATTTTACCCTCCCTCCTGCTTCAGCTTATTTTTATCTTCTTACCTCTTGAATGCTGAATGGCATTGACAATCCGCACCGCATTAAGGCCAGTATGACAATCACCGATAAATGGCCGGTTTTCAGCAAGAGATCTGTAGAACTCCTCAATCATGATTCCATGGGAAACGCCCCACTCAGACTTTTCCCCCTTCAATACCTCTGCACCATGGAAAATCACGTTTCCATTCTCTTCTTCGATGGTAAGTCCGCTCTGCTTCACAGTAAGCACAGCTTTTTCAAGCCTCAATTCGACTGTGCAGATTTTTGAGCCCGGATAGCAATTTGAGCAGAAACCTACTGCTGTTGCACCGTTTTTCAAATAGAAGAGAACTGCTGCCGTATCATCAACGACATAGTCATCAGTATCTCTGAGCTTTGCATCGAACCCGGAAAGCGCCTCAACTCCACCTGTGAGATAATCGAGAAGATCCAGCGTATGTATTGACTGATTTATGATGCAGCCACCACCTTCACCTTCATAGGTACCTCTCCAAGGACTCTCTGAATAGTATTTTCCATGACGGTCCCAGGCCACAAGAACCATGCCACTCATTATCTTTCCATATACACCATCATCAATAAGCTTCTTTGCTTCTACTGTTGCCTTATTCATCCTGTTCTGGAAACAGACGCCAAGACGCATTCCGGTCTCTTCACTTACCTTGACCATTCTTTCTGCATCGTACGGTGTTATCGCAAGAGGCTTTTCACAAAAGACATTGATACCATGTCTCATCAAATCAATGGCAATTTCAGGATGAGTGTTATGTGGTGTGACAATGTGTGCCACATCGATATTCTTATCAAAGAGATCCCGATAATCAGTAAGGACGGATCCCCCAAAACGCTCGGAGAACGCCTGAGCTTTTTCTCTATCTATATCAACAGCATAGACAAGGTCTGCAAAACTGCTTCCAGACAATGCTTTACCATGATTTTTTGATACTGCTCCGCAGCCAATGACTGCAGTTCTTGCTTTTTCCATCAGCCTTCCTCCTGTTTAAAACTTCTGTATTGTCCAGGTGTCACGCCTTCGAGCTTACGGAACACTCGCATGAAAGTGCGCAATGATCCGAAACCGCACTTATCGGCAATCTCCTGTATCTGTTCTCCTTTTTCAAGAAGCCGTTTTGCTACCTCAACGCGTATATGCGAGATGTAATCGGAAATATTCATTCTGTGATAGCGTTTGAATATCTTAGACAAATACGCCAATGATATACCCAGGGAATCTGCAACTTCAGAAACATTGAGCATCGGATCAGAATAACGCTCACCAATAAGGGCAATCGCTTTCTGATAGATTCTATAGGTTTCATCCTGAATATTTCCCATTGCATTTCTTGCTTCAACCACAGAAGAGCAGAATTTCTTTACGTTCTCCTCCAGCGTCAACCTTACCGTTTCAGGATTTCTTGTCTGGAGTATCACCGGAACTGAAAATGGCACGAATTGAGATCCGAATATATCTTCAAGCTTCACAGAAATACGGAGAATGTCATTGGAAATTGCGAAAAGAAGATAACGGAGATGACGAGGAGAAACACCAGCTTCTGTATTCTTCTGATAAACATCTCTGATAATCTCTATAGCTTCATCAACATTACCTTCTGACACAGCATTGCTAAGTACATAAGCAGATTCAGGAGAATAGATGTATCTCCTGCCATTTGCCATCGCATTTACATCGCGTGAGAATACAAGCTCGTGGATATTCATGTTTTTCCTGTATTCAAGCGTGCTTATTGCAGAAACATAAGCATTCCCGATATTCTCAACACCCTCTACTTTATCAGAAGCAGCCATTCCAGAGATGATATCAAGCGGAAGCTTGTCAGCATAAGATGCTATGTCACGATAGACATCATTACCAGCTGCAAGATACTCCTCTGTGAATGAGAAAAGGACTGCGGCTCCATATTGCGATGGAAATGGATATACCTTCATCATCTCTTTAGGAATGACCTCGTTGATGGCATTCTCGACAGTCTCTGTATTCTCAGTATCAGCAATGAATACCATGAATTTATCTGTCGGGAAGGATATTCCGCATTCCTCAAGAGCATTCTGCGAGACAAATCCATCTTCAGGCCCGGAAACAAGAGTCTTTAGCATACTCGACTTCAGAGAAGCTGTCTGTTTTTCAATAACAGATCCAAGTCCCTCTTTCTCGCGTTCAAGCCTGGAAACAGATGAGACAAATGGTGAGTAAATTCCATCTGCTTCCTCTGTATCTGCTCCGATTTCATTTATTGCATTCTCAAGTTCACTCCAATCCTTGCGTATTCTCCGGACTGAAAATATCGCAGTAAAAAGTCCAGCCACAATTATGTAGACAATCATCGCACTGTACATCAGATATACCGGGCGGTAATATTCAGATTTCTCTATGCGTATCACATATGTGAAATTTGTCTCATCAGAAGGTGCTGTAGCTATGATATCATCCCTCCAGGGATTCTCATTAGAGGAGAGAGAGAAGAGCGTAACATCTTCGGCGCTTTCAACTGGATTATCAGAGAGATCAAAGATAAACTTCCCAGTTACAGAACTGAAGAGCATGATGTTGTTATACTGGCCAAAATCACTTTCGTTGTCGCGTATTGAATCAAGAGATACTATTGCAGCCACATAAAACTTACTGCTCAGGTAGTTCAATGGTCTTGTGATGATAACCCTGTGTATTTCCCTTCCGTTTGGAAGTGTATAGGAGGCATCATGAATCTCCATAGCCTGAATACGGTCAGAAAATATTTCCGTCGCCTCTTCCTGTGTAAGCTGTAGATTGTATTCCATCAGGCTATGTATACGGCTTAACCGACCATAGCGTACTGTAGAAATATACAGATCCATAGATGGACTATAGACAATAAGCCCATCTATGTAAGATTTTGTCGTGTCGACCCTCTGAAGAGAGGAGACCTGCTGGAAAAGCAGATAAGCAGGGATATCTCTGAACTCCTCGTATTGGGAAATATCATCAAAATCCTCATCCATGAAAAGCTCAGTAGCTGACGCATTCACGTCAGCAAAGATGCTATCCATTGTGAATTTCACATGCTCTACTGCAAGCCCGTTATAATAACTTGTCTCTCCATCAATAATCGACATGAAAATGGCAATAAAAAAGAAAAAGAGGACAATGGGAATCACGAATATCACAAAATATGTGATTCCCCAGGATGCAACTACATTCTTTTTGAAAGTCCTCTTCTTAACCATGATCAGACAGGAAGACTCCCTCCGCATTTCTCTGCAAGCTTCTCTTTGAAGAGATCCCCATCGATTGGCAGGTCAATCCAGGAATTACCCATCCACGAAGAAAGATGAATTGCATTTGAAATGGAAAGGCCAAGAATACCTTCCTCTCCTGGAGCGATAAGCTTAGTACCCTTCAGAATGGCATCACAGAAGTTAGTGATAATACCAGGATGAGATGTATATGTACCTTTGACAGGCACCTCAACCTTCCAGCACTCAGGCTGACCGATTCCACCCTTGAAGTGGCTGTTGAAGGAAATGGTGTCTTCTCTCAGGCGCGAGAATGAAAGCTTATTATCCTCAAGCACAATCTTTCCTCTTGTACCGGTAATCTCAAACCTGTTAGTACCAGGAGCATCTGCAACCGTTGTGATGTATGTGCCTGTTGCACCATTTGGATACTCAAAAAGAGCAGTCACATCATCCTCAACTTCAATATTTCTGTGCTTGCCATAATAGACTTCAGCCTTGACTCTTGAAGGCATACCTGCAATCCACTGGAACAGATCCAGGTTATGAGGATTCTGATTGAGGAGAACCCCGCCACCTTCTCCTTTCCAGGTTGCGCGCCATGAGCTCTGATCATAATAGCACTGAGCTCTATACCAGTTTGTAATAATCCAGTTTGTGCGAGTTATCTCACCAAGCTCACCACTCTGAACAAGGTCTCTTGCTTTCTGATAAATCGGATTCGTTCTCTGGTTGTACATAATACCGAAAACCTTACCGCTCTCAGCGGCAACCCTGTTCATCTCCTCAACCTGCTTTGTATATACACCTGCAGGTTTCTCACAAAGATAGTGAAGTCCTGCCTTGAATGATTCGATAGCATATACAGGATGGAAATAGTGAGGAACTGTAGGTATAACAGCATCACAGGCTCCTGAATGAATCAGATCTTCTGCAGTAGAGAAATAGGAAACACTATCTCCCAGAAGAGCCTTTGCAGCCTCGATACGCTTCTCATCGATATCTGCAACACATGTCAGAACAGCATTTGGAATCTTGCCGTCTACAAATGACTTCACATGCTGTGAACCCATCTTTCCGTAACCGATAATTCCTATTCTTACCTTATCCATTTATTCCTCCATCAAGTTCCCTGAGGGTTTTCAGAGAAAGTTCAGAATCTTTTATCCAATCATCAGAACTTCCCTCAATACTCATTCTTCCGTCGTAACCAGCCTCTTTTAGATACGAGAAGAAGGATACAACCTCTTCCCTCTTTTCAACAGGGTATTTACGACCTTCCAGAAGCGCGATATGTGTATGCATAAGCGGCGAAACAAGAGGAATTCTATGCATGTCCTCCCCTTCTTTTGCCATATGGTACAAATCTGCAAGAAGCCCGACATTTGGCTCATTTGCTTCCAGTGCAAGAGCAGCTCCTTCTGTCAGGGAATTAATCAAATTCGTCTCTCCTCTGTTAAGAGGTTCAATTGCAATATCAATACCATGACGAGCCGCAATCTTTCCAATAAGCTTTGTTTTGGAAACAAGGGCACTGAAAGCTTCCGCCCATTTCCATCCCTCTGGAACAAAACGGGATTTACCACTTCCGAAGACAGCTACAGTTGCCCCAAGTGCATTCATTCTTGTGAAAGCTTTATCAAGATAGGCCTCAAGTGATTCATCACTTTCCGCACCTTCTCCTAAAAGCTTCATGGTCTTCAAAAACAGAAGGGAACATGCTTCAACTGAAATTCCTGAGTTCTCCACTACCTGCAGTGCATTTTCAAAATCCGAATCGCTCATGGCAGCAATGGAATTGAGTTTTCCTTCGATATAATCAAATCCAAGCTTCCTGCATTCTGCAGCTTTCAGAATATCTATGCAGATTCCGAATCTCATTTTACATCAGCCCCCTTTTCAGAAAATGAAATGGTCTTTCCAAGAATGGAAACCGATCCTCCTTCATGTGTTACGGAGATATCAGCTTTGATCTCTGAACGTGCAATGACTGTAATGACTACAGAATCTGCCTTTCCATTCTTTCTTAAAGAGAACTGGGAAACAGGAACACGCACAGGATATCCGAACGAAACCCATCCACCCTTAGGATCTTCAGACCCTGTAAGGAGTACACCATTCCAGCCATCATCAGATGCAGCATATGACAGGCGATATTCCCTGCCCCTGTCTGTTGTATAAAGAACATCCTTGTCAGACATCTTTCCAGTAGGACGGGCAAAGTTCCAGTAAAGCCTGAGATCGTGATCACATCTACCTTCTCCCGATATATAATCACAGATAACGCATACACCCTTTCCTGGGAGAAGAACCACCTGTCTTCTATGGAATACAGGATCATCCATATAGACATAGCCATTATGGGAGATGTCCATAATTTTCTTATCTGTATCTGATGTGAACTGATGGACCATGCCCCTTACACCACGGACTCTCGATACGCCAGGGAATTCTCCCATTGTATGATCATCAACAAACAATGTGTTATGAGCAGGAACGGATGTAAAGTAATGTCTCCAATCCTTCCAGATGGAAGTGTTGTAGATGAACCTGCCACAGTCAATGAGGATATCCTCCCCACCCATCATCAGCTCCACATGACCGGTATCATTATGCGAATGTGTACTCTTCTCTCCTCTCTCAAGCTTTACCATCTGCATGAGGAGATAATCCTCTTCTGGACCAAAGCCAGTACGCATTGCATATATACCTGCATCGGAAAGGAATGAATCGTGAATTTCAGGTTCCACTCCTTCTTTTCCGCCTGTTGCCAGATAAATGAAATCCTTTCTTCCAGTAAGTTCTCCCATATGGCGGAAATAAGAACGCATCTCGTTAAGATCCTCAGGGAAGAATGTCAGGTTCATTCCTTCATAAATTGAGGTATCACAACGTCTCGTCAGAAGATCGTCCCTGTCTGCATCACCAATCATCGGAGTAGAGAAATCAGGTTTCATGATATCAAGAAGGAATTCTGCAGTCTTCTCAAGCTTTGCCATTGCATACGATGGAACTGTATATCCATTGAGACGGAGTAGCTGCACTGCCTGCAGGAATGAAAGAGAAGCTACCATATGATAGATAGGCGTTCTTTCCATGTGAACACCATCCTCATCAAATGAATAGAGAATCTCATACATCACACGACGATAGCCTTCCTCTCTCCAGATCTTCGCATCCTTCATTTCCGGGAACATGATACCCATCTGCAAAAGCGCTCCACATTCCATCGTGAGCCAGTTAGATGATCTGGTATGGTTTGTATAGTGTCCAAGAAGGAATGTTGCATGATCATGAACTGATGAAAGGAATACTGACCAGAGATCATCATCAAACGAAGGACTCTTACGGAATATTTCCATACATGGGAGCCAGGTCGTATAGATTCTCATCGCGGTCTCTATATTTCTCCATGGCTGACCAGGGAATGGAGTCTTTATCTCATCAGGAGAGGCAATATGCGCTGCGGCTGGGCAGCTTTCATAGAAACTTCTGAGCTGTGCCCCGAATTCCTTTACATACTTCTCATCTCCTGTAAGAGCATAAGCCCTTGCAAGTGGCTGCCAGTAGATATGACGCCACAGGGACCATGTCCATTCATTGTCCTTCGAAGTTTCAAGGGTTGGATTGAAATCCCATTTGATGGGACCTTCAAACTGATAGCCGAATATATAATGTCTCATCGTCCTCTCTGCTTCCTCGATAATCTCGGAATCAGATGCAAACGATGCTGTGTTTCTATTGAAAAGATAAACAGGTTTTTCCCTTGTGCGGAAATGTTCTGCAATGGCATGAAGAGCCTGGATTTTATCACAATTTGCTGCACTTTCAGCAGCTTTCTCTAATCCTGGATACTGGAAATCGATGATTTCCATCAATCTATCCTGCGTATTCATATAATCCTCTGGAAGTGTAATCGATGGCCGCAGGAGAATATCCCACGGCCCGAATAAACGATAAGGGTATACCTTAATTACTTTGCCATGTACCTATCGTATGCAGCCTGCTTGATTTCGATAGCTCTGTCGATACCGAAATTGTGAAGCTGTTCAATATAGGAATCCCAGCTAGCATCGATATCCTCAGCACCTGTGATGAACTTTGTTTCCATCTCATCTGTGAAGGTTTCGATGTTGTTCATTATCTGAGCAAGCTCTGAAGCTTCTTCAGTAGTAGTTGTTGCTGGTGGATACATGTATTTACCAAAGTCTGTCTGTGCCCAGAGCTTGATTGCTTCCTGGAGCTCAGGCAGTGAGTAATACTGCTCGATATATCTTGGATCCTGGATGTATCCGCCTGTTGCATATGTACGTGTATACATACTGAGAGCCTGAGAAATCGTATATCCTTCGCTTGTGAGTCCATCTTCTCCTGTAGGAACGACCTTATCAGTATATGTCGGGTATCCATCAATCATTGTGTATGTATCACCCTCAACACCGAAGTTATCAAACATCATTCCTTCTTCCGAGTAAGCATAGTCAAGGAACCTTGCGACAGCTTCAATGTTATCGCATGCAGTTGTGATAGCAGAAGAAGAACCAGAAGCATCGTAGATATTGTTCATCTTAGCAAACTTGGAAAGGCGTCCCTTCTCCGGTGAAAGCGGCTTTGAAGATACAAGTTCTACAGTTGGATCTGACTGCCTCATTGCAGGAAGCCATGTTCCGATTCCGGATCCACCAGGAGCATATGCTGCACCGCAGAGTCCGTTGAGAACGTTCACTCCAAGCTTGTTCTTATCTACGGAGAGATAGTCGTTATCAAGAAGTCCCTCTTCATAGAGCTTGTTTGTGAACTTGAGATATTCTTTTCTCTGTGGCTCAATGAATCCGTTCTTAACAACACCGTCTTCTACATAGAATGAATTGCCTGCTGTCTCTGCATAGCTATCAAATCCAGGTCCAAGAACTCTGGAAACATGCTCTTTGCGGAGTGAGAGAGGCATCTCGATTCCCATTTCTTTGAATGCAACAAGTGCTTCATAGAGCTCTTCCGGAGTCTCTGGAACATCAAGACCGGCTTTGTCGAGAAGGTCCTTTCTCCAGACCCAACCCTCTGAGAAGAGAAGTGGGTTATTTTCATAGCTTGTTCCCCTGAGGAACGGGAAGCAGTAATATGTTCCATCATCAGTGGAAATCATCTTTGCAATGTCAGGATGTTCTTCAAGGAATGCTGTGATATTTGGACAGTATTTCTCAAATACATCATTGAGAGGGATGATGACTTTATCTGCAATTGCAGCAGCTGGTCCACCTGGATAACTGATCCATTTATACTGGATGATGTCAGGATAATCGCCAGAAGCAACAAGAATATTGAAAGCTTCTGTTGAGTTGGATCCTGAATCAGTTACGTGCTGGAACTCAATCTGTACGCCAGTTCTTTCCTGGAGCTGCTGCCAGTAAACTGTATCACCAAAGCTCTGAGCGACCTGGGCAATATTCGGGTTAAGAGGAGCCCACATTGTGATGATAGGTCTGCCATCTTCGGTTGTTGCACTCTCTTTCGACCCACCGGCGGAAAGAGGAAGAACGATAACCAGAAGCATTGCGACTATCGCAAAAATCTTCGAAATCTTCTTCATTTGTCATCCTCCTTTTATTCAGACAAACGCTGCTTTATGTGTTTCCGGAAGTTTCCAATTCCGGTAACAATCAAGATACTCATCTTCAAGGCCAGGAATTGCATAATAAGAATCATCATTGATGGTCTTACGTTCTGCGTCATACCTGAGATACACAGGTAAATTCTCAGCAAGAAGAACTGTTTTAACGTGGGGAACAGAAGCTTCCAGAGTGCAATGCGGCCGAACACCTGTCTTTACACCTTCTATTGCATCGTAAAGCTTCTGCATCTTATGGCCTTTATCAATAGCAGAGTAATCACGGACTGTGCCATCTTTCATATGAGCAATGAAAACTCCAGAATCTTCCTCGATGGTGCCATTCTCAAATTCATATGTGCCAATTGGCCCTACTTTTGTCGAATCAACGCAGTGTGCCGTATAATAATATGCATCGATACCGACAGCTGTCCTGATTTTCAAAGCACATGCATCGAAATTCTCGATACTTGGCCGCCCTTTATAAAGAACGCCTTCCAGAGATTCTATATCCGAGGCATCATCCATTGTTCCTCCAAGAAGGAATAGCATATTCTGCACCTGATGTGCACAGGCATTTGCAAGAGGGCTGTCAAAAACATACTCACCATGACAGGAAAGCTTTCCAGCCCAGCCACTTCTCGAATAGTATTTATCGCCCCTTCTCATAAGACGAAGAGACCTCATCCTTATAGGAGAACCAAAAACACCATCAAGAATATCCTGCTTAAGAGCAAGCACATCGCGTGCATAGCATTGCTGATACCCGACAGCTACAAATCCCTTGCTGTTCTTCTCCTTCTCTATGAGTTCCTCCATCTTTGAGACACTTATCACAACAGGCTTTTCTGTCAGCACATTACTACCATTTTCGAGAGCTGTATTTATATACCTGCAATGAGTGTGAATCGGAGAGGAAATCACAGCAAGATCTGCACTGCCCTCCTTCATGTAAAACTCTTCAGGAGAAGCGTAGATATGTATGCCCCTTTTCTCAAGCTCTGCTGCATATGGTGATTTGAATGCGAACGGATCAGCGACACCTTTGAGATATGCATCAGGAATATCATTTTCCAGAAATTCCTTTACATAGTTCTCCCCATAACCGCCAATTCCGATGAGAAGTACAGAAACCTTATCCATATCAGTCCTCAAAAGCAGAAGCCAGAATGCCTTTCTTATCTACATAAAGAGCTCCCGTAGGACATACCTGGAAGCAATATCCGCACCCTATGCAGGAATCTGTCTTTCTGGCCTTTCTACCATCCATCTCCACACCCTTATACCAGCAAACATCCGTGCAGCGATGGCAGCCGATGCATTTCTCTGTATCAACTGAGGCAGCCTTATACGCGGCACCAAGTTTGTTCTGTCTTGCTTTTGCAAATGCTGAATCCATATTGAAAAGCTTGAGGGCATCTCCTTTCAGGGAAGCCATATCTGGATATCCATGCTCATCCATCCACTTCTCAAACTGGGAAATTATTCTCTTGCAAGCAGTCACTCCACCGGCACAAGCCACTGCTCCGAGCTGTACCATATCACTGCCCGCCATAATAAGGCGAAGGGCCTGATCATAGCTGAATACACCACCGCCCGCAAACATCGGAATATCAATTCCCTTGTTTCTGGCTTCTGCAACAGCATAGCAGACTATAGGATTGGACTGTGTTCCGCCATATCCTGCGCCAGGGCGAGCTTCAGTTGTTTTCCAATCAAGATCAAAATAGAAGCCTTTCCATCTTGCTGTAGGACCGACAGCAGATGCACCGGCAGCAACAGCATTTCTCATAGATGTAAGTGGATCACATGCCTCTACTGCAAGCTTAACCATAACAGGAACGGAAGGAACCGTTTCTCTGATCATCTTCGTACAGTTATAGACAAGCTGGTAATAATTGAACTGACGATCCTTTGCAACAGCGACACCAGGTGTATTGAAATGAAGCTCAAAGGCATCTGCTCCTGCAAGTGCAAGTTCCTTTGCCTGATTCTTCCAGTCCTTTTCCCAGTCACCACCTTTAACGATATCGCTATAGTGACCAATGGATACCCACAGCTTGATATCGCTATCCATCTTCTCTTTGATTTTCTTAACTTCTTCGCAATACTGCTCAAGAGAATTCATTGTATCTGGAAGCTGTGTTCCAACTGCATGAGAATGAAATGCAGGCTCTCCTTTATACATTGCCTCTGCTGATGGATAAATGAAGCTTCCGCCCCCCATGCCATGTCCATAATTACGAAGAACAATTGCACCAGGACGGCTCTCAGCAGACTTAAGAACGTTATCTGCTCCTCTTGTCGCAGGGCTTGAAGCGATAACAAACGGATTAATCATATCAAATGCATCAACGTGAAGGTTTGCCATAATTTTTTTCCTTTATCCTATCCACTGATGAAGGACTGAAGCATCCTCCACAAACTGCTCAGTGGTATTGTCCTTAACGAATTCCAGAAGCGCATATCCTTCCCAATCTTCAGGAAGTGCTTCTGAATATGATTTCCAGTCACTCTGACCTTCTGAAAGAGGTCTTCTGCCTGTTAAATCCCAATAAAATACATGAAGGTTGATGATTCTATCTCCCAGCATCTGGATTCCCCTGACTCTCTCAGGAACATCCATTAACATCGAAGGCTGCCAGAGAGTACGGAAATTGTCTCTGCCAACCTCATCAATGAAATCAAGACCAGAATCATTTGTGTCTGTAAGAGTATTCTTATGCCATTCAAGGACGATTGTCAGACCAGATTCAGCTGCTTTATCAGCAATCATTCTCGCCTCATCAATCATTTCCTTTCTTTCAGCAGCAGAAACAGCAGAAGAGGCTTTCTCTCCTGCCCATATTCTCACGATATTCGTACCAAGAGCCTGCGCAGCATGAAGTCGCGGTTCAATATCCATGCCCATTCCAAGCTTGTAGTAAGAACCATACTCTGCAGTCTTAAGACCGCTGATAGCTGTCAGGGCTCCGATTCTTCCAGCTTCGAGAATATTATCGACAGGAACATGATGTCCTTCACTCCATTCAATGGCTTTCAATCCAGCCTTAACAGCAAGTGCTATGACTTCCTCTACACTTCTATCTTTAAATGTTGCAGAAACAAGACCAGGAATAAGCTTCATCAAAGCTCCTTTACCTTCGCCCAGAGGGTATCATCAGCAAATACACCGATTCTCATCGATTCTTCGCGTGTTTTCTTCATTCCTTCTCCTGGATAATGGACCGAATTACCTTCCTTTACAGGCGTGGAGGCATCTAGGTCAGCCAGTGTCTTACCTATTTCATCTTCAAGGCGAGCCCTGTCAGGGAAATTGAAAAGGCTGAATGCGATAAAAAGCTGTGAAAGCTCCGTCTCATATGGAAGTTCACCAATACCACGGGTGAAAGTTCCACCTGCAAGACAGGAAGCTATGAGATCCAGAACAAGAGAAAGTCCCGATCCCTTCCAATAACCAATTGGCAGGACCTGATGAGTTTCCAGAATGGCAGCAGGATCTCTTGTTATATTGCCATTTTTATCAATACCACCATCTACAGGGCACTCCACACCTTCTCTCTTGTATTTCTCGAGCTTGCCATAGCTGAACATTGACATAGCCACATCGACAAGAACCGGAGTGTCTTTGTAAGGAACAGCAAAAACTGCAGGATTATTTCCAAGCTTTGCTTCCTTTCCTCCCCATGCAGGCATATTAGGAACGGTATTTGTCCAAAGAATGCCGATACAATCATTGTTGACAGCCTGGATACCATAATTTCCAGGTCTCATCCAGTGATTTGTATTGCGAAGAGCAACAATACCAACTCCATTCTCTTTGGCAAGCTCAATAGCCCTTTCCATACACTTCCATGCATTGAGATTTCCCGGTCCTCTTTGACCATCCCAGCGCTCGATAAGACCAATACGCTCAACAGGGACAGCACGTTTTGAAACATCCACAGCGCCACTTTTGATAGAGGCTATGAATTTCGGGAATCTCTGGAGACCATGTGTATGAACACCATCTGCGCTGGCATCTGCAAAAAGCTTTGCAGATAGAACAGCTTCATCTCCTTCAATGCCATATTTCTCGAGTACGCGAACGAACTCTGCAACCATTTCATCATAAGGTATTCTCATTACATCAACCCTTTACAGCGCCCACCATGACGCCTTTAACGAAGTATCTCTGCAGGAATGGATAGACAATCAGAATAGGAACTGTTGCTACAACGATTGTTGCGTATTTTACAGAATCGCTAGCGAGAGCCAAAGCATCTGCACCACCTGCTGTTGCGAAGCTTGCCTCATCGAGAATAAGGAGCTCTCTGAGGATGAGCTGCAGAGGATAGAGAGATCTGTCGCGGAGGAATATCATAGCATTGAACCATGAGTTCCAGTGATAGACAGCATAGTACAGAGTGATGACAGCTACAGTTGCCTTTGTAAGCGGTGTCATAATCTGGAAAAGAATCCTCACATGACCTGCGCCATCCATCATAGCCGATTCAGGAAGACTGTCTGGCACAGAAGCCATAGCGGTCCTCATGACTATCAGGTTGAATGTATTGATACCTACAGGAAGGATGAGGGACCAGATTGACCCGGTAAGACCAAGATGATGAACGACAAGATAGAAAGGTATTGTTCCACCTTGGAAATACATTGTGAAGACAATCATCATTGTGAAGAATTTCACGAGCATCGTTCCTTTTCTTGAAAGTACATATGCACCAATCAGAGAAAGAAGGATGTTCAGAGATGTACCGACAACAACAATGAATATTGTATTCAGATATCCAGAAAGGATATTCGGGTTATCGGCAACAATCTTATAAGCAATTGTCGTGAATCCATAAGGTCTGAGGAAGAGAGTATCTCTTTTCATAACCTCAACAGGATCTGACAATGAAGCAAAAAGAATATTGAGAACAGGAAGGAGTACCGCCAGCACAAGGAGGGTGCAGATGATAATGTTTATGATATTGAATATATTCTCACCTAATGTACGTTTTACTTTCATTTTCTATCTCCTTACCAAAGGCTGCTTCCGCTGAGCTTTCTACTTATCTTGTTGGTGACCCAGACAAGTACAAAGCAGACAACTGAATTGAAGAATCCGACAGCAGCAGAATACGACCAGTTCATCTCAAGGAGACCTTTGCGGTAAACATACGTGTTAATGACGTCCGCAACCTCATATGTCAGAGGGTTGTACATAAGAATGATCTTCTCATAACCTACGTTGAACATCTTTCCAACCTGCAGGATGAACATGATGATGATTGTCGGCAGAAGACAAGGAAGAGTTACAGAAATAAGCTGTCTGAATTTACCGGCACCATCGATTCTCGCAGCTTCATAAAGCTCTGCATCAATGGCAGTAAGCGCAGAAAGATAAATGATGGAATTCCATCCGGTGTTCTGCCACATTCCGGAAATTACATACAAAGGCAAGAAGTACTGCTTTTCATTAAGCATCGTAGTCGGTGTGAATCCAAAATGCGAAAGGAATGTCGTGATTGCACCATCACGCGCGGTAAGATCCATCATTATTGAAACGACAACAACAACAGAAATGAAGTGAGGAATATATGTAACAGTCTGAACAATCCTTGAGAATCCCCTGCTCCTCAGCTCGTTTATGAGAAGCGCCAGGATAATAGGCATCGGGAATGTACATATAAGAGTTACCACTGAAATCTTGATTGTGTTGCCAAGAACTCTCTGAAAATAGTAGTCACTGAAGAAATCCTTGAAGTTCTTCAGGCCCACCCATGGGCTGTCAAAAAAACCAAGAGATGGTTTGTAATTCTGAAACGCAATAGTAAGTCCAATCATCGATCCATACTGGAAAACAAGATACCAGATAAGGACGGGAAGGAAGAGACAATATAAGGTTTTGTTTTTATACCAATCCTTCTTAATCTTTGCACCAAGCGGAAGCTCGGGAAGTTCAGAAGCCTGATTGTTTGTTTTCTTGTGAAGCACTCCTTTTTTCCTCCTGCATTCAATCATTCCACGCCAAATTCATTTGTAAATTGACAGTTTCCAAATTGACATGTCAGATTTTCTCAAGTGGGAAAATATTGTCATTTACGTGACAATAAAATTAATTAATTTATCTAAATATAAGAAATTGCTTGCGGATAAATATGACGTTGAATTATGGCATACTTCACACGAACTTAATATATTTCTTCAAAAATTAAGATAGACAAACTGCAAAAATGGGCATTGCAAATGCCAGAAATCGATTATGTGTATGATGGTTAAATGGAAATAATCGACACAGATAACGGCAAAAAGACACAATTCTTTCATCAATATTACAGCGATGTAACAACATCAATTCTTCTTCGCTTCTCTACCGCTAATTACAATAAAAGAAAATACACCTGATTGTCATATCACCAATATACGAATGAGCTTTTTCAGCTCTCCCATGATTTGAGATATCACAAAGGACGATCATCTCCGTCCCTTAAAAAGACAAAAATAGAAAGTTGAACCCTGCTTCTACATACTCTTTTATACAGAGTTTACCAAGATATCCACAAACAGTATTACTTCCATCTCAAACGTTTCTGCTGGACGCCATACTAAAGACTTCACTTCTGATTATCTAGTAAAACAATAAAACTCATTTCCAGTAGCTATATCTGAACGTTCATATAGGACACTACTAAGCTACAATTAATCCAGAATTTTTGAATATTTCAAAAAATGTTCAATTTACTTATATTTAATTCTTGTCATTATAAGCAATTAAATGTTTTACATTATTTTTTATTCACTTTTTGTAAAAATCTATTGACACATAAAGATTATTTCTGCATACTAATCACGCTTGTGGGAGTAGCGAAGCTGGTTATCGCGCTGGCCTGTCACGCCGGAGATCGCGGGTTCGAGCCCCGTCTCTCACGAATCTCTAATAACTCTATACGTTGTATAGAGTTATTTTTTTATTCGTGGGTCTGTTTTATGGGAAGGCTGACCAAAAGCTGACCAAAAGCTGACCAATTGCGATTTCCGTTGCACACTTTTGCAACGGCATTGCACAAA
>CALXYN010000006.1 GCA_944392975.1 uncultured Spirochaetaceae bacterium
CCTTCAGAAACAAGGAAATATACTTTATCTGAGAAGCTTCTGATTCCTCTAGAGGAAATCGAAAGAGAGAGCTTCGAGCGGAATGAAAAGAGAAGGAATCTGGCCGCAATAAACTCCCACAGAGGAGACTGCGGTCCTGTGAGCTCTACAGCAGCTCTTACAAGTGCAGTACTCTCTTCTACCTCTCCCATCCCCGATTTCGAGAAGGAAAGATACTTGTCTGCAAGAATTGAAAGCGAATATTTCTCATCTGGAAAATCCTTCTGGATTTCCGAAAGGACTGTATCGAGGGAAGAATCTGGAAAATGCTCAAGTATCTTCTGGCGTTCCTTTCTCAGTTCTGTCCGCTTACTCCTGAAAAGGATGTAGTTCTTTGCCGCTTCAAATTCTCCTGCAGCCATCAGCGTCTTCTCTGCAGCATCCTGTATCTCCTCGACACTCCAGGTTTTGTCACTTGAAAGAGAAGACGCTACAGTCTCTGCAAGTGAAGAAGGAAGAGATTCAGGAAAATCCCTGCCAGTGCTTAGAAGTGATTTTCTGATAGCATTCTCAATCTTGGAAATATCGAACGATTCCTCACGCCCGTCTCTTTTTGTAATGTACATGGAAGCTCCTAATGCCAGCATATGGCCTGTTAATGATAATGATTCTCAATAACTTATGCAATCTGAATATTGCACTAAAGAAAACAAACATTGAATATAGTGAGTATGAACAGGAATGCATTACGAAAATCCATGATTGAAAGAATCAAGAGTTTTCCAGAGAAACAGAAGGAGAGCATTGAGCTTGTCAATCTGATACAGAACTCGGAGGAATGGAAAAACGCCTCTTCAATTCTTGCATTCTGTCCGCTTTCCACTGAACCTGATATCTCTCCCCTTCTGAAGGACAAGAAGATACTTCTTCCTTACATAGAGAACGGTGAGATGAAATTCTCTGCCTCGCGGAAATTAAAACGTTCTCTCTTCGGTTTCATGGAACCCGAACATATAGAAGCAGAGTATGATGATGCGCTGATGCTAGTACCCCTTATCGGATTCAATGGCCTTTACAGATTAGGCAGGGGTGCAGGTTTCTATGACAGATACATAAACGAAAAGAGAGAAAAGCTTCATACTGCTGGAGTTGCTTTCTCTGTATCTTTCTGTCCTGAGTTCATACCGGAAAAACACGACGAGAAACTCGACAGGATATTCTGTTTAAGAATCAATACTGAGACCTGAAATCCTGACTCTCCAGCATAGAGAAAAACATTCTAGCCCTTTCGTCTTCCCACTTTTTATCGACGAGTATGTGACGGAAGTCAGGATCATGTACCCATGTAAGGATAGAGGCTACTGCTTTAAGGTAATCAGAATCTCTGTGAAGAGATGAAGCTATCACAAAAATAAGCTTCACAGGATCAGGATATCTGTCATCGAAAATGATACCCTCTTCTGAGAAGCCGAGCGCGATGACAGGCTTCTGGATATCAGGAAGCTTGCCATGCGCAATGGCAACACCATGCCCTATCCCTGTAGACTGCTGTCTTTCCCTCCTATGAACTGCCCGGATAAATCTCTCTTTATCCGGAAGTTCTGAAAATATCGTACACTTGGCAATAACTTCATCTATTGCTTCATACTTTTCAGAGGAAGAGACATTGCAGAATACTCTGGGAATGGCTTTAATCACTTATTCTCCTTAAGGTACTCGTTGATGGCTGCCGCAGCTTTCCTTCCCTGACCCATTGCCAGAATTACGGTAGCAGCACCAAGAACGATGTCTCCTCCTGCATAAACACCCTTCATGGATGTCTCACAGGTCTCCTCGTTGACTACGAAGTTTCCTCTTCTGTTTGTCTCAATCTCCGGAGTTGTCTTCTTAATCAGAGGATTGGAGGCATTACCTATTGATACTATAACAGTATCATACTCCACAGTATAATCAGAACCAGGAATTTCCACCGGGGAGCGGCGACCTGAAGCATCAGGCTCTCCAAGCTCACACTTTCTGATCACAACACCCTTAACAATGCCATTCTCATCACCGAGAATCTCTACAGGCTGCGAAAGGAGACGGAGGTTGCAGCCTTCTTCAACTGCATGCTCAATTTCCTCTTTTCTTGCAGGCATCTCTTCCCTTGAACGCCTGTATATGATGTCAACGGTCTCTGCTCCGAGACGAAGTGCTGTACGTGCAGCATCCATTGCGACATTGCCACCACCGAATACTGCAACACGATGGGCATGGAAATATGGAGTGAGCGAATGCTCTCCATCATAGGCCTTCATCAGGTTCGATCTGGTGAGATACTCATTTGCTGAGAATACAGAAACAAGATCCTCCCCCGGAATTCCCATGAACTTCGGCAAACCAGCTCCGGTACCGACGAATACGGCATCAAAGCCATCTTCTTCCATAAGCTCTTTGATAGTTCTTGTGCGACCGACAAGAACATTCTTCTCAAAGTCAATTCCCATATCCTTGAGCTTTGAAATCTCCTTATCCACAAGACGCTTTGGAAGCCTGAACTCAGGAATACCATAACTGAGAACTCCTCCCATCTTATGGAGAGCCTCAAATACAGTTACACTATGTCCTGCACGGCGGACATCAGCAGCACAGGCTATCGAAGCCGGACCAGATCCTACTATAGCAACCCTCTTGCCTGTTTCCGGAGCAATTGCTGGAACTGTAGATTTATCAGCCTCATGATCAGCTACGAATCTTTCCAGGCGACCAATACCTACTGCTTTATCGACATCCTTGCACATCTTGCCCACAGTGCAGTATTTCTGACACTGATTCTCCTGCGGACATACACGGCCACAGATAGAAGGAAGAAGACTTGATTCCTGGATGACAGAAAGTGCTCCGCTGTAATCTTTTTCCGTGATCTTATGTATGAATGCCGGAATATCTATCCCGACAGGACAACCATTAACACATGGCTTGTTGCGGCACTGAAGACAGCGGGAAGCCTCAACGATGGCTTCATCCTCCGTGTACCCAAGTGCAACTTCGCTCATGTTATGGATTCTCTCCTTCGGATCCTGTACAGGCATATCCATATGAGGAATAGCGGCTCTGTCCTTAGGAGACAGTGTGGAAGGAAGTGATGCAAGTATTTCCTTTGCTTCTTTCTCTATGATCTCAGGTGTTTTCATTTCAGCCCCAGCTTTCCGCAGATTCCACCGCGGCATTTATCATTATCTTCAGTCTCCTGTGCCTTGTAAGTTCTCTGTCTCATCATCAGGTTATCCCAATTGACGAGATGCCCATCGAACTCAGGACCATCAACACAGACAAATTTACGCTCTCCTCCGATATCAACACGGCAACCACCGCACATACCGGTACCATCAATCATGATAGAATTGAGCGAAACCGTGATAGGAACATTATATTTCTCTGCAGTCTTTGTGCAGAATTTCATCATCACAGCAGGACCAATAGCAACGACGTGATCGACATTGCCTTCCTGCAACATGCGCTCAAGAGGAACGGTGACAACACCTTTCTCCCCATATGAACCATCATCAGTGACAATTGTCAGGTCAGGATCAATGGTACGCATCTTGTCTTCTTCAATGATGAGTTCCTTATTGCGTGCACCGATTATGACACGAACATCATTACCAGCTGCCTTCATTGCCTCTGCAATAGGATAAAGCGGGGCAACACCAATACCACCGCCGACACAGACAACACGGCCAAACTTCTCAATATGTGTAGGGGTTCCAAGCGGACCAAGGACATTCTCTATTGCATCCCCTTCCTCAAGCTCCGCAAGAAGGAATGTAGATGCACCAACCCGCTGATATACTATCGTTATAGTTCCCTTCTCAGGGGAAGCGTCCGCTATCGTAAGCGGTATACGCTCATTAAAGTCTCCGCCTTTTTGGACGATGACGAACTGCCCAGCTTTTCGCTCACGGGCAATCATAGGGGCTTCAATCTCCATCAGGAAAACTTCCTGGGAGAGCTGCTCTTTCCTCACAATCCTGTACATAGCTACCTCTCAGAGACGAGTATACCCAAAAGCAGGGAAGCGATGAAAGACAGATTATAAATAAAGGAGCCAGTCTTTGCCGGCTCCTTAAAATCACTTTCCAATCTTTATTTCAATCTTTCCGGGATCTGCCTTGCGGATGCGTGGAATAAAAATTGAAAGCACTCCATTATGGCTCTCAGCTTCAACCCTCTCTGCATCAGCATCATCAGGAAGCTTGAATGATCTGGAGAATTCAGGAAGATGAATTTCTGAGACTATCATGTGCTTTTCTTCCCTCTCTCTTGCCTTTCTCTCCTTCCAGGTCTCTTCAGAAGAAATCGTCAAAATTCCATCCTTGAGGATAACCTCAACATCCTTTTCACTATATCCAGCAATCTCTGCCTCAATCACATAGCCATTCTCTGTTTCATAGATGTCTACAGGCGGAATCTTCCTTGTAGCTGTATCTCCGAAGAAATCACTGAAGAATGTATCGAATCCCGAAAGTCTCGGTGCTGCTGTTCTTGTAATCACGTATCTCATTTTAAATCCCTCCAACTTGTCATAAATAAGGCAGGGTCCAGATGGGCTCTGCCCTACCGGTTTTACTTACCGATCTTTACCTCAATCCTCTTCGGCTGTTCCTCAGGTGTCTTCGGAAGCGTTACTGTAAGGATTCCGTTATCAAATGCTGCTGATATCTTGGACTCATCAAGTCCATCAGGAAGACTGAACGATCTTTCAAAGGATGAATGACGGCGTTCTCTGATAAGATACTTCCTGCCATCCTTGTTCTCTTCATTCTCGTTCACTTCTCCAGCGATATGAAGAACATGCTTATCTACTGTAAGCTTTACATTGTTTTCATTGTATCCAGGCATCTCAGCCTTGATGATGAACTCTTCTGGAGTCTCTTCCACATCTACTGCAGGTACTCTTGATGAGTAGTTATCCCAAGCTCCAAGCATTGAATCAAAGAAATCATCAAACAGGGACATATCCCTTCTTCCACTTCTATCATTATATCTAGTTACATCGTTTGCCATTTTAGGGCCTCCTTGTATTTTCTATTTCATGTTCCATCTGGAACACAAACAATATTGCAGAGAGCGTGCCAACTTTTATAATTATTTATATAATAAAAAATTAACAATATATCTAATTTTTCATGCACAGATAAAAAGAGCCGCTAAAGGCCAATGAAACACAGAGAAGATTAAAACGGGTCAAAATGACACAGGGGTCTCTGAACTATGGAAAAAAGAGGGTCAAAGGGGTAAAATCCGGCCATGTCACTCGAGAAAGTAAGGGAATATCTGAGTAAATATGGCAAAGAAGAGGAGATAATCCTTTTCGATCAGTCAAGTGCCACAGTAAAAGAAGCTGCGGCAGATCTTGGGACAGAAGAAGGCAGAATCGCAAAGACAATGTCCTTTATCCTTTCCTCCGGCCCGATTGTTATCGTTGCAGCAGGTGATGGCAAAATAGATAACAGAAAGTTCAAGGACACATTTCATGAGAAAGCCAAAATGATAGGCCCAGGAGAGGTTGAATCACTTACAGGGCATCCTGTCGGAGGCGTTTGTCCTTTTGGACTTAATGAAGGCGTGAAAGTATATCTTGATGAATCACTCAAACGCTTTGATTTCGTCTACCCAGCAGCAGGCACTCCAAACAGTGCCATCAAACTGACGATTCCTGAACTGGAAACGACTTCTGAATATACAGGCTGGATAGACGTGACTAAGCTTCCGGATTCTCAGCAGTAACTGAACCGACTTCAGAAAACAGAAGATTCAGAGCATACCCTATTCTGCTGATTGCTTTCAGTACAGCAAAGGGTAAAAGCTCTGTCTCTGGAGAATTTCCATCAAGGGAATCAAGCATAGCACCATATTCTCCGACTGAACGGATGGTTTTCTGAGAAGAAGCAAGTTTATCATCAGAGAGTTTTTTTGATGCAGCATTGAAATGACATTTGCAGAATTTCAATTTTCCACTTTTGTCCGTGGTCGCACATGAGTAAAACAGCCTGCAGACAAGCGGACGAGCGGAATATATCATACAGTGATGCTTACTTCTGGCATCATAAAATGGGCAGACTATCGCTTCTGTAGATGTCTCTTGCAGCCTGTCCTGCAAAAAGCTCTTCCGCTCACCAAATAGTACACGGGCACCAAGCAGCAAAGCCTCTGATTTTGTGATATCCGGAATAAAGTGGGCACAGCACTCCCCACATTCATCTGGACAAGTAAGACCAAACTCATCCCTGAAACCATCTAATTCAGGCTGAATTGAATTATAAAAATCATATATTGCTTTCAGTTCAGAGGAAATCTCAGTATCTTCCAGCATCTCAATAGCAGTCTCAAGATATTTCACAAAGCGTTATATAATGAATATCAGATAATTATGCAAGAAAGTGATTAATATTTTCTTAAGTATGTAACATATCTCCCAAACGGAATTACCAGGAAGAGCAGTGGGATTACTGTTTGAGTTATCTAATGTGTAACATATCTCCCAAACAATCCTGCTGCACAAGGTGCTTCTCTTTCTGTTTGAGTTATCTATTGTGTAACATATCTCCCAAACAAGGCAGCGTAGCATAGAGCCTGGAAAGATGTTTGAGTTATCTAATGTGTAACATATCTCCCAAACCAACGATGCCGATTTCCAGTCCTTTGTGAAGTTTGAGTTATCTAATGTGTAACATATCTCCCAAACAACGAGGTAATCCGAATCTTTCTCCTGTCCGTTTGAGTTATCTAATGTGTAACATATCTCCCAAACTGATGACATAGTTCTTCTTGCTATGTGTAAGTTTGAGTTATCTAATGTGTAACATATCTCCCAAACTATCCTGATAATCAGTATTGCGAACCTATTGTTTGAGTTATCTAATGTGTAACATATCTCCCAAACCAGAGGATATTGATTCTTCTCATTGGAGATGTTTGAGTTATCTAATGTGTAACATATCTCCCAAACCCACAGGCTAATCCAGCAGGAAAGGCTTCTGTTTGAGTTATCTAATGTGTAACATATCTCCCAAACAACGGGCCATATTGATATCAAGTACTACAAGTTTGAGTTATCTAATGTGTAACATATCTCCCAAACTTCCTCCCCCTCTGCGACAACCCCCTCTCCGTTTGAGTTATCTAATGTGTAACATATCTCCCAAACACAAGGAACATCTTCAATTATTTTTTAAGCGTTTGAGTTATCTAATGTGTAACATATCTCCCAAACTATGGACAGTTTATAAAAGTTCATTTTGGAGTTTGAGTTATCTAATGTGTAACATATCTCCCAAACTAAGGTAGGTGTTTTATGGAATATATTTTTGTTTGAGTTATCTAATGTGTAACATATCTCCCAAACACTCGTAGTGTTGGATTGCGTACTGTCCTTGGTTTGAGTTATCTAATGTGTAACATATCTCCCAAACTACGGTCAGTTTATCAAAGTCCATTTTGGAGTTTGAGTTATCTAATGTGTAACATATCTCCCAAACCCTTCTGGTCTCGGTGGTTCTTCTAATCGTGTTTGAGTTATCTAATGTGTAACATATCTCCCAAACTCTAAAGAAGTTGAACCTTCTTCATCGAAAGTTTGAGTTATCTAATGTGTAACATATCTCCCAAACAAAGCAGCTCTCCCTCGGTTGAGACGATGGGTTTGAGTTATCTAATGTGTAACATATCTCCCAAACCGTAATGCGTAATTTTATCGCTGGTTTTTTGTTTGAGTTATCTAATGTGTAACATATCTCCCAAACTTCTATTAGCATTGATTCAAAAAGATATGAGTTTGAGTTATCTAATGTGTAACATATCTCCCAAACACCGCTGAAAACTCTATTTTCAGTCAGAAAGTTTGAGTTATCTAATGTGTAACATATCTCCCAAACCTCTACAATAGCAAAGAGAAGGCAAAACAGACATTTTTTCAGTTTTATGTATACAGTTAAAAAAGCTCGAAACCGTCTAAATCAATTACTATCTTTGTTGCAAAATCTATACTGACATCAGATGACAAGGAATTTCCTTCCACAAACAAAAGCGAATGTCCCAACAATTTGCAATCTTTGGCAAGAATGGATAATTCATCTTTTGAGAAGAATGAAAAAGCGTTAACAATTACAAAGCAACCAATGTTACAGATATTATGCATCATATTCATATACTCAAGTAATTTTTCCAATTCATTCTGGTAATCATACTCAACACGATAACCAAGCATTTTCATAATTGCAGCAGATTCTGGTTCAGTATAGGAAACATGATACTGAAAATTTTCTGCAATATATTCTGCATACTCTTGCAACGATGCAATCATACTCTGTGTTCTTTCAATCATATCTTCAGAAACTGCAAATGATTTAATCTGAGAGGAAATCTTATTAGTAATACGCTTATCTTCAATTTCAAAATCCAGAGGATTTGTTATAGATACCAGATTATTCTCAATTTTTAGCTCCTCATTATTCTCCGACAACACAAAGAGACCACCATCCCCTCTACTCTGCTGTACCAACTCACTTACGTATTTTCTGAAAATTACAGGATTATCAAAGAAAACAACAGTTATCTGTCCTGCCGATAAATCAATTTGTTTTTCATAATCTGGATGAACAAGTTTCATAGGACTACCAACCTATCAGTCGTAGAAATATATTCTGAATGATAAGATCCTGTAATGTATTTCATTGATGCGTATTGTTTTTCAGTAACAGTCAAAAGCTGGATTAATCCATTATCAGGAGCATTTTTAATTACAAGTTCTTCAATTGTAGAAGCGGCTGTTGCATTTAAAGACAACTTGGAATAGACAGATTCCTGAAGCATCACAAAGCCAGTTTTAATCAGGAATTTACGGAATTTTCTATACTCTCTTCTTTCATCAACCGTAAGAACTGGAAGATCGAAAAAAACAAATGTGCGCATGAATCTAGGTCTCATAAAATGCTATCAATTCAGGATTTCCTGTCTCTAGAGCGTCAAGTACACTCTTTACATATACATCAATAGCAAGAAGTACTGTTGTCTGCCTTCCTCGTATCGATACAATATCGTTAAGCATATTAACAATAGCTAGCTTATTTTCAGTTGTGAGAGTTTCTTCCATTGGCAATGACAAGACCTTTTCATCCACTAAAGGACGAAAAGGTTCCATGATATCTGAACTCAGATTGAATTGATTAAATATATTATGGTGGAATATGCCAAGTTGAGTCATAAATCCATTAGCAACTATGCATCTGCTTACTGATGAAAGTATAATTGTATATCCATAATCCAGTGCGGCATTTATCGCTGATGATTCTTTTCTCGAGAACTCATGGCCCAAAAGAGCATTGAAATATACTTTTGCAGCATGAGCCTCCCTATTTGTAGAATCTCCAGGCTGGATATCATCCATATAAGAAAAGATCCGCTCCCAATCAGGCCCTCTTATATACTTTTTAAGGACCAGGGACTGTTTGTAAATCTTATCCTTGACTATGGCTGCCCAGACTCTATCTTTTGCCTCTTGCTTCCATTGTAACTGCGAATATATCCTACCGCTGTTATTATAACTCCCATAAAATGGAAGAACCTGAGCACCTGGATTATGTTTCGAATCACAGACAATCACAGCGATTTTCCGTTCCATCAATGCATCAAGCAAGGACAACGAAAGAACACAGCCAGTATTCTCAATAAGGAGGACAGAAATCTCATCAAGAAGGATACGTTTTGTTTCTGTCCCCCTTACAACTAAATACCCAAGCTTTGTTTCAAGTCTTGCCCTTGAGCTGATAACCACGACTCTCCAGCTCATATACTTATTTCTTCAACCTTCTCAAATAAACCAGTGGCACTATAATCAAAAATCTTGAGTTTCCTTCCGTTTGCTCTAAAAGTGGAACTGCATTTAATCACACCTTTGTTTTCTGAGCCACCTATAAGACTTAAATCAGCTTTACCGCCACCCATTCCAAAATAAAGAAGCAGATTTGAGATAACCACACACTGATTCTCTATAGATAGATTAATAAATGACTCTCTCCCCTTCTCAATAGTCGTTACTTGACATGCTGGCCTTTTTAGATAAAGAGGACTTTGAGCTTTTGAGAGGAACAAATCATAAATCTTCAGATTGTTATCTCTGGAAATTTCATCATGCTTCTCATCAATCAGCAAATTACTGTTTTGTTTTCGTCTTGCAAGGAATTTCTCAATCTTTTTTATGAGGAATGCCATCTCATCATCAATCAGTAACGGAATGGCTGAATCCAGTGTAATCCGGTTATCAGTTTTTCCTGTTAAACAGAATTTGTATCCATCTATTGATATCATAGTGTTTTTCAGAATTCTGGCTCTGAGAATTTCCGGTTCATTCAGACCAAGTTTCTCATGGCAAAAAGCAACAAGATCCGTCTCATCTTTTATTGAAGATGCCTCAATTATGGCTATTGGAATAAAAGAAACGCAGGATCCTTTCTTGTCACGATGTTTCACAAGTGCAAAATAAGCAGTTGCTGCATTATTATAACCGCCATATCTTTTTACCCAATCATCCAATACCGATTGCTTGTCCACGTTCTTTTCTAATTTGCTTTTAAGTACTGGATCAGAAACTTTCAATGGTCTTGCGCCATTTTTGCTTCCAGCAGCTACTGGCATCTGATCAAATAATCCACCACCAACCTCTATGCACTGCTTTGTATAAAGAATATTATTCCTAGCCATTTGCTTCCGCACAGTTGCTATTGTGCCATTCTCTCCAGCAATCCAGGCATTTCTGACATCATAGTCATATGGTTTCGCAAGGTTATATTTGCTGTCTACACTGCCATTATTCATCAGATAACCAACGACATACTTAGTGTCATATAGATTGCCGACAACAATATTCAGATATGCATCTTTTGCATGATGGAGATTATTCAGAGATCGCAGTTTTATGAAATTGAATTGATCTCTGAATTCCGAGACAAGACGAGCCCTAGAATAAACAATCCTTGTTTCGGAACCAAAGTATCGCGCAAGAATTCCAGCTGTCGCTTTTGTGGATTGACTAGTTTCAACTAGCTGCCTTGCTATGAAACCTTTCTCGTCTTCCTGAGTGAAAGGAGTATGACGCACAAGACGCCTGAGCTTCTCTTCTGAAATCAAACCCATTTTATGAAGTTTCTCCCAGAAAGGACGCATTTTCTGCCGTATCTGATCCTCCAAAGGATATGAATTTGACTTCCTGCCATTTATCTCCTTAAGAACAAGAACTCTGTTAGAAAGAGAATCATCACCGCTCTTTGAGAACGGATAAATATGGTCTATGTCATAGACATCGGTATTGCCGATATCAGCAAGACTAATCGGTTCTCCTGTATACATACATTTTCCAAGCTGAGTGTAATAAAGATAGAGTTTATCTCTACGACTCAGCATCTCTGGGTCTTCTGTCTCCAGTGCTGCCAGAATATCTTTCTCATCATCAGCCAGTTCAATATTCTTATCGCGTAGTTTTGAAAGAAGATCATCTTTTCTGGAAACCGTACGCTTTCCTTTTTCACCATCACCTCGTGTAACTTCCACAAAAACCTTCTTTGGAGGATGCTTCATGATATGTTCAATCTCATCGACAATCTTCAAAGTCTGCCATATTTGTCTTTTCACAGCGGGTGAAACATAAAGGCTATCAACAACACTGTAATCAAGTTTATTTATCTTGGAATCATCACCAGTCTGAAGCACAAAGTCATAATTTCCGCTAAGAAGCTGCATCAGGTTATTCTGCGTTTCCCATAGCATACTGATAATGCTTTTCATCTCACCTGTAGCTTTATCAACATGATAAATACCTGTAAGGAATTTTTCAGATAATCGCCCCCATCCAGAATATCGCAGCCTGGATATTCTTTTTATCTCCTGTCTGGAAAGCACATTGCCAAAAGCTTCTGAGATTTTTCTTTCAGCAATATTGCCGCCATCAGAAAAAATTGTAAGCCATTTTATAATTTCCTCCACTTCTGAAATCTTAAGCTTCTTTTCATCTATATATGGACGGAAATCATGATATGAAGAAAGAGATGCTTTGAAAGATCCATCTATACCAGAAACATCCAGCTCTTCATTTTTCGCATACCAGCCTTCCGTAATAAGATATTCCTTAAATCCCCTGATCGAGACTTTCTTCTTTTGTTTGAAAAGATTGGAATAAACAGACTGTTTCTGCTGAATAGTAAGAAGATTTCCATTCACTCTTACATTATTCAGCTCATTAAGGACCAAAAACTTTGAATAAAGGATTGAGGAAGAAGGGAGAACATCTTCACCGGGAAGGTAGGTGCATTTGTTTGTCATTCTCTTTATGAATCCTTCAGCAGAAGCATCCATATCAATCATTTCATCGATATTCCATGGAAGGATTTTTCCGTTCTTTTTTCTGACGGCCCAACCACTGACAGTCTTATCATTTCGACCTATTGGACCAACATAATATGGGATACGGAATTTGATAATCATATCAAGTTTGTCTATAGCCGTAAGACCATTCTCATCCTTTTCCGAAAGAAATGGATAATCGTTTTTTGCAACTTCAAGAATAGCATCCATTTCAGCCTTATTAACCTGATAAGGAATCACACTATTCCGGAAAGAAATGAGCAATGGAAGAAAAACATCATCAGCAATCCGTTGAAGAACAATCTGTGAATCCTTATCTTCTGGATTAGGCCCAATGAGTTTTCGAATCAACTTATAGAATTCCTCTGTGCTCGTACGTCTTACACTTTTGGATTCCTTATTATCATGAATTGTTCCTATATATGATGAAAAAGTGCCTTTGCCTTCTTTGTGGAAGAAATAGTCATATTCATCGGGTGCATGAAATCTGATTGCACGTTTAAGACAGCACAAATCTTCGTGGTTCTGATTATATTGGTTGACCTTAGCCTCAGAGATTGAGGAGTACCCCGTCATTATTCCAGCCAGCAGTCCCCAATCATAAATCCCCTTAGAAAGAACAACAAAACGATATTCATCATCAGAAAGAGTTTCCTCCAATTCTGGAAGAACAACCTCTTCAAAAGAAGCGCTCCGGAATTCCATTGCAGGAAGCTCTTCATAAGCTTCATTTGCAAAGAGCTTATCAGCCTTCACCTTGCCGCCTGCAAGTAACGAAATAAAAGCAGTACGGATTTTACTGTCTTCGCAGTAAATAAGATTCTTCAAAGCTTCTTTCTTTGCAGAAAGCTTTTTGCCTCTTATGGCAATCTCTACCTCTTCTACATCACTGAATGAGATTCTCATACCATCATAAACAGCATCTGAAGTCTCTGAAATATCATCAAGAAGAGGTTTCAAGTTCATAACAGAACTAAGATTGTCACCTAAGGTAAAAAGAAAATGTCCTCTGTTCTTTATGATATGATGTATAGCCAGATAAAGCAGGCGTGGATCATGCTTTGCCCTCCCAAGTCTTAAATCTTCCCTGAGATGATAGATTGTCGGATACTGGCGAAAGAAATCCTTATCCTTGTAATCCGTATCATTAAAAAGAGAATTGGGCTGTTTCTCCTTTTTATCATCAACATAATAATGACTATCATTCAGTCGCTGAAAAAATAAGGGATCAACTTTAAATATTTCTTCCGCAAAAAGAGACTGGACCAGTCTTATACGTTCCTTTTTCCTTTCAAGACGACGCCTTGCAGCCCTAAAGCCTCTCCGTTCTGCAGCAGTCTTTGCCTCATCAAAGAGATGGGCGCCCCATATAGCTTTCCCATTAAATTTGATAACGTTATACGCTGTATCAGTTACGGCAAAGCCAACAGATTCTGTTCCACAATCCAGTCCGATGTAATAATCCTGATTTATCACTTGACGAACCCCTCCATGTATACCAGAATAAGGGACGTAACATATCATGTCCAAACAAAAACATGTTCAAAACGCCCGAAAGGGTCTCCCATTGTAGGGATTTAGCCACCTTAGGGTGGTTTTTCTTTACCCTAGCAACAAGAATAAGAAAGATTCATGGATTAAAACGGGAAGCACTTAGAAAAACAAAGGCAACCTACTTCTGAGCCATTGCTCAGCCAAGCAGATTGCCACTTTCATGATGGTCTGGAGACCCACATCCACCTTCAGCATTTGCTTCCAGTGGCCCAGATTACATCTATTTAGCAGGGGCAGGACTCGAACCTGCGACCTCCGGGTTATGAGCCCGACGAGCTGCCAACTGCTCTACCCTACGTCGATTGCTAATGTATGTTAAGCATTATCAAATAACATGTCAAGTGCTGAAGAATATGATTTACAATATTTTTCATTATGCATAATTATGCAACGAATTTGAATTAAAACTGCATATATTCTTGACAAACACTTTCGCAACCTGAAAAGATGAGATACTATTATTTCTTATCACAGAAACACGTAAAGCCGGTACACACAAGGAGGTATCAGGATGAAAAGAACACTTGCCATCACGGCACTCATTCTCATCTCATCGCTGCTTTTCGCAGGTGGTTCAGGAGAATTAAGTTTTGGAACTGGTGGAGATCAGGGAACATACTACGGATTCGGAAGCGTCCTTGCCCAGCGCATCTCTGCAGAAACAGACACCAAGGTCACGGCGGTTGTAAGTAACGGCTCACAGGATAACATCGAAATGATGGACATGGGATATAATCAGCTCGGATTCGTCCAGTCAGATGTAATGAGCTATGCATATGAGGGAACGAACCTGTTTGCAGATAATGCCATAACCAACTTCTCCACCATCGGAGCCCTCTACATGGAGCAGGTCCAGATTGTAACCCTCAATCCAGCGATTAAGACTGTCGCAGATCTCAAGGGAAAGACAGTCTCCATAGGATCTTCCGGTTCAGGTGTTTATTACAATGCAATCGACGTGCTCGGAGCATATGGTCTTACTGAGAATGACATCAACCCGACATACCAGAGCTTCGGAGACAGTGTAGATGCTCTCCAGGACGGAAAGATTGATGCAGCATTCGTAGTTGCAGGAGCACCTACAGTAGCTGTATCCACATTGGCAAGTACAAGAGATGTATACCTCGTATCAATCGACGATGAGCATATTGAGAACCTTATCGCAACATCACCGTATTACAGCAAGAACATCATCGATGCATCTGTCTATGGAACTGATGAGGATTGCCAGACAGTAGCCATTGCCGCTGTTATTATCGCCAATGATGACGTTTCAGACGATGATGCATATAATATCATCTCGACAATCTTCAACGACAAAGATTCTATTGCAGCAAGCCACAACAAAGGTGCAGAGCTCGATATCAATTTCGCAGCATCTATATCAAATGTACCTTACCATCCAGGAGCTGCCAGATTCTACGAAGAGAATGGAATTACAGTACCAGTAAAATAAAACTACACCATGGTGAGGAGGCAAAACTCCTCACCCCAAGGGGGCAGATTTGGAAAAAGAAAAGAAAGAACACAAACATCACGGTTTTCATTTTAGCGACGTTGACGTGGGAACAGCCGCAGATGTCGAAGCGGTAATGAAAAAGTATGACAGGGAATCCAATGTCCGTATCTGGACGGGAACGCCAAAGCTACTCATACGCCTTATAATGGTTGCATTCTCACTTTACTGCATTATTGATGCAGTCTTCCTTACGACACTGCCGGAAATAAGACTTTCCGTTTTCATGGGGATGATAATATTCCTGGGCTTCCTGACATTCCCTGTCAAGAAAGGTGTTGAAAAACCTAACCACATGCCCTGGTATGATATCATCCTGCTTGTTCTCGGCTCAGGAGCATTCTTCTTCTACGCCGCAAATGCCATGGAAGCGATAAGACTCTCCGCACGCATCATCAGAGAACCGATATTCATGGTCGCAGGAATCATTGGCATAATAGCACTTGCCGAGCTTTGCAGAAGATGTGTTGGATTACCAATCCTCATCGTTTCTGCAGTTCTTCTGATTTACACCTTCTGTACAGGTCTCGATGTCCTTCAGGTCGTAAGAACGCTTTTCTATACAACAAATGGAATATTCAGCGCTCCGGTGCAGGTTTGTGTCAAATTCATCGTCATCTTCATCATATTCGGTGCATTTCTGGAACGCAGCGGTGTCGCAGATTTCTTCATCCGCTTTGCAAATGCAGCAGTAGGACGCTTCTCCGGAGGACCTGCAAAAGTCGCAGTTGTAGCCAGCGCACTTGAGGGCATGGCTTCAGGTTCTTCCGTTGCAAACACCGTTGGTTCCGGCTCCATCACAATCCCGATGATGAAGAGAATGGGATACAAACCGGAATTCGCAGCAGCGGTTGAGGCTGCAGCATCAACGGGCGGACAGATCATGCCACCAATCATGGGAGCCGCAGCATTCCTGATGGCAGAGTTCACAGGAGAGCCTTACGGAACCATCGCAGTGAGGGCAATACTTCCAGCCATCCTCTACTTCACTGGAATCTTCATTGCAGTTCATCTCGAGGCAAAGAAACTCGGGATGAAAGGTATTCCAAGAGATGAACTGCCAAAGGCAAAGGATCTGGTAAAGGAGATATATCTTCTCATTCCACTTATCGTGCTTATCTATCTTGTGGGATCAAACACCTTCACAATGGCCTACTCCGCTACCATTGCAATTATAGCTGCAATCATAGTCGGTGCATTGAACAGAAAAGAGAGACTGACATTCTCAAGATTCCTTGATGCTCTTGAAAATGGTGCCAGAAGTTCAATAACGGTCGTTGTCGCATGCGGTATTGCAGGAGTCATCGCGGGCTGCATCACAGTAACAGGACTCGCATCAAAACTTCTCGGAGCGATAGTCGCGCTCTCTGCAGGCCATGTCATCGTTGCACTCTTTTTGACAATGATCTGCTGTATCATTCTCGGCATGGGTGTTCCGACAACAGCAAACTACTGCATCATGGCAGCAACATGTGCTCCTATCCTGATGGATCCGTCACTAGGTGTTTCAAAGATGGCGGCACACTTTTTCGTCTTCTATTTCGGTATCGTCGCGGACATCACACCACCGGTTGCCCTCGCCGCATATGCAGGTGCAGCGATTGCCAAATCGAACCCTATGAAGACTGGACTCACAGCAACAAAGCTTGCCATTGCGGCATTCATAGTTCCTTATGTATTTGCATTCTCGCCACAGATGCTATTCATTGATGTTTCAGGGCCGATTGAGATTGTACAGATCTGTATAAGCGCACTTTGCGGTCTATTTGGAGTTGCAGCGGCACTCAACGGGTTCTTCATCAGGAAGATTCCGACACTGCTCAGACTGATACTCTTTGTGGGAGGACTGTGTATGATTATCCCGGGAACGATAACGGATATCGCAGGACTGGTGATGATAGCATTGATTGCGCTCTATCAGCACATGATGGAGAAACGAGAGAGAAATACGGCTATAACAGCCTGAGATTTTCGGAGCTCTTCGGGGCTCCGTTTTTCTTATTCAGAGAATTCCTGTTATTTTCGCATAATCCGAGACCATAGCGTCTGCAGCACTGACATCCTGTTTCACGACAGAACCGGAGAAAGCGATAACATCGATACCGGCATTCCTTGCTGAGAGTATTCCCACAGGAGAGTCCTCAAAGACAATAGCAGAAGAAGCAGCGGCATCAAGCATTTCAAGTGCTTTCAGATATGGTTCAGGATGCGGTTTATGGTTGACCACCATATCTCCACCAATCACGATATCAGGGTATGAAGAAAGTCCTAGGCGGGAAAGTGCAGCATCCAGATGAGCCCTTATTGTAGAAGAGACAATCGCAATCTTGAATCCCCGCTCCTTTATTTTCCTGAAAAGCTCCTCAAGTCCGGGGAATGCCGTTATACCCTCATAATCGGTATAATAAACAGGATATTCCGACAGGAAAGATATAAATTCATCGCCTGAGAGATTTATTGAATATTTGCGACTTATCGCCTCTGCAGTACCATTGGCATCGAGTCCGATGGTATACTCAATATCCTCATCATCGATATCAATACCGTAATTATCCTTCACGATAGAACGAAGGACGCTGAATGAATAAATCTCGCTATCCGTAACGACTCCGTCAAAATCGAAGAGGAAGGCACTCTTTTCTGAAAGCAGATCAATCAACTTCATGCTATCATCATGACATGGATGCAAATCAGAAGAAAGCCTTGAATGGCATTATCAAAGAAACACTTAAAAACCTTGAAGAAAACGGCTTCAAAGCCACTTATGTAAATGATAAAGAAGAGCTTATGAGTCTCATCAGAACCCTTGTACCAGAAGGTGCAAAGACAGCAACAGGCGGTTCTGAGACATTAATAGAGACCGGAATAATGTCATTTCTGAAAGAAAAGACTAGCTACAATCCGGAAAGAAGAGAGGCTTACAGCGCTGAATTCTATCTCGCTTCTGCCAATGCTGTGACAATGCATGGAGAGATTTATGAAGTCGATGGCCGTGGAAACAGGGTTTCTGCAATGCTCTTCGGTCCTGATAACGTTATTGTTGTCGCAGGTATCAACAAGCTTGTCCTTGATATTCACGAGGCTGTCGAACGTGTGAAAACAAAATCAGCTCCTCCTAACTGTCTCCGCCTTGAAAAGGATACTCCATGCACGAAGCTGGGACACTGCGTTTCCCCATACTTTGATGAGAAGCATTTCTCAGCAATCGGGTGTACTTCAAATGACAGGATATGCTCCAATTCCGTCATCTTCTCCAGACAGACAATCAAAGGCAGGATAACTGTCATCATTGTCGGAGAGGAATATGGATACTGATTACCTTTATTCTCAATATGTGGATGAGAAATACGCAGAGTTCTCATCCAGGCTGACAAAAAACCACGACCTTCCCTACAGAGGCGTGAGAATACCCGTACTGAGAAAGATTGGAAAAGAGCTTGACGATTTTCCATACGAACTGACCTGGCATGAGGATGTACTTCTAAAAGGTTTCTGGATTGCGTCCAGAAAGATTCCGTTCTCTGAGAAAAAAGAGCTTATCAACAAGCATCTGGATGTGCTTAAAACCTGGGATGAGGTTGATACTTTCGCATCATCAATCAAACCCCGTAAAAATGAAGCGGATGAAGTTTTAACCTACTTTCTCTCATTGATGAAAGACAAACGGACAATGCCACGCCGACTTGGAATCGTGACGCTGATGGCCCTTAGAAAGCTATTTCCGGATCACAGAAAAGAAATACTTGATGCGATAGTTGCTGCAGACAACGACGAATACTATGTCTCAATGGCAGTAGCATGGGCATTATCGTTTTTCTATATCGATGACAAGTCCACGGAAGACTGGATCAAACGGGTAAGCCCTGCAACGGAAAAGCGGACAAGACAGAAAATCAGAGAATCGCGCAGATGCGATTGACAATGCGTTTCTTTTTATAGTAATGTTTTTGTAAAGAGAAACAAGGAGCTATATATGAATTTAGTAACAGCAGGAATTAACACAACTAATCTGCCTGATGATAAAGGATATTTCGGAGAATACGGTGGATCATATCTCCCACCAGCACTTGAAGAGGTGATGAAGGAAGTTGAGAAAGCCTATGAAGAGATATCAAAGGATCCGGAGTTCATAAAGGAACTGCAGGAACTCAACGAGCATTTCACAGGACGCCCAAGCCCTGTATACCATGCAAAGAGACTCTCTCAAGCTGCAGGTGGCGCAGAGATTTATCTCAAGAGAGAGGATCTCAACCATACCGGAGCTCACAAGATAAACCACTGCCTTGGTGAAGTTCTGCTTGCAAAACACATGGGGAAAAAGAAGGTCATAGCCGAAACAGGTGCAGGACAGCATGGAGTGGCACTTGCAACTGCAGCAGCCCTCCTCGGCCTAGAGTGTGATATCTACATGGGAGAAATCGATGTCAAGAAAGAAGCCCCAAATGTCTCAAGAATGAGAGTTCTTGGTGCAAAGGTCGTATCTGTCACAAGAGGAACGAAAACCCTCAAAGATGCAGTAGACGCGGCATTTGAAGCTTATCTTCAGGATCCTGTCACTCAGATCTACTGTATTGGATCTGTCGTAGGTCCTCATCCTTTCCCGATGATGGTCCGCGACTTCCAGTCAATTATCGGCCGCGAGGCAAGATCTCAGATGCTCAGCTATGCAGGCTCTCTTCCAGATGCCATCGTTGCCTGTGTCGGAGGCGGATCAAATGCAATGGGCATGTTCTCCGCATTCCTTGACGACAAGGATGTTGCACTCTATGGTGTTGAACCTGCAGGAAAGGGTCTGGAAACAGGAAAGCATGCGGCAACAATCCAGAAAGGTACAGTAGGTATTCTCCATGGATTCAAATCCCTGGTACTTCAGGACAAGGACGGAGAACCACTTCCTGTATACTCCATTGCCTCAGGCCTTGATTACCCAGGCGTTGGACCTCAGCACAGTTATCTTCACTCAATCGGCAGGGTAAACTATACAACAGCCACTGACAGAGAAGCTGTAGAAGCTTTCTATGCACTCTCGAGAATGGAGGGAATCATCCCTGCTCTCGAGTCATCTCATGCCGTCGCATATGCCGTGAAACTTGCAAAGCAGCTCGGCAAGGGAAAGAAAATCCTTGTCAACCTCTCAGGAAGAGGAGACAAGGATATAGATTTCGTGATGGAACATTATCCGCTTGAGGAATATGAGCCAGAGGAGAATCTCAAGGATGGCTACGATGAATTCCTTAAGCACATCGGCGGAGAGAAGAACTGATCAGTTCTTGTCCGCGACCTTCTTAAGAGGTACAAAGCCTCGGCCGAGTACCTCATAAGCTTCCGTGACAAACACAAAGGCCTTCGGGTCCTCATCATGAATGATTTTCATGATGGCGTTCATCTGGTTATTAGGAACGATGACCATCAGCATCAAACGCGTCTTGGAGGTATAAATTCCTGTGCCATGGAATGTCGTACCTCCATGATGAAGCTCTGCAATGACCCTTCTGGATATCTCAGGCGTATGCTCCTCTGAAAAGATGTACACAGATTTTGCAAGCTTCGTTCCAAAGCTCATCACAACGTAATTCACAAGCTGCGATGAAAGATACATGGCAATGATTGCAAAAAGCATTGGCTGCAGTCCAAGGAATATACCGCCACAGCTGACAACAACGGCATTGAAGATGAACTCGACGCTTCCGACCGACACTGGGAAAAAATGTGCCAGAACTTGAGCAACGATATCCGTTCCGCCGGTATTGCAGCCGCTTTTCATCGTCAGTCCGATACCAACACCCATCAGGACACCACCATAGATTGCAGAAAGCAGGATGTTGATATCATCACTAGTATCCAACACTCCGTTATATGCTGTCAGATGCCCGATGACACTTGTCCAAATTGAAAGAAGCGTTGACCCGATAAGCGTCTTTATTCCATAACGCCATCCAAAGACCTTCATTCCTATCAGAATAAGCGGGATATTCACACACATCATGACCACACCCTGATCGAAGCCAAAGAGGTAGTAGAATATCGTGCCGATACCGGTAGCGCCACCTCCTGTGATTCTTGCAGGAGTATAGAACACAGCCGCTGCTGTTGCCGCTATCACAGGACCTGCAGCAAGGTAGAAATAATCTGAAACCCTGCTGAAAAGTAAATTCTTTTTACCCATAAACATAAACATTCCCCCTCTTGAAGAGGGGGATATAATCAGCCTACAACCTTCTTGAGTGTTGCTCTGACAGCGCCTGGTCCGGCAATCATGCTTCTGAAGTAATCCAGAACAAGATCAGCAAGACCTGCATCAAAGAGGTTCACTCCAAAGATTTTCTGGTTGGAAAGAATCTCATTAAGCTGGTCAAGACTTCCAGTATAGCCAAGAGTGATACCGCTGAGTGCTTCCTTTGCATATCCCAAAAGAGGATCAGCAGAAGGCTCGAATGTCTTGCCTTCATCATCTGTGCCCATTACATAGCGAAGCCATGCTGCAAACACAAGAGGAATGCATTTCAGATTCTTCACATCAAGCTTGTCCGACGCCATGTATGCCTTGATGGTCTCTCCAAACCTGATAGAAAGCTTCTGGGATGTATCGGTAGCAATACGCTGCGGAGTATCCGGCATGAACGGGTTAGGAATACGGATATTCACAACCTCATCAATGAACTTCTTCGGTTCGATAATACCAGGATCAACAACAACAGGAAGTCCTTCTGTATACCCTATTGTCTTCACAAGCTTCACAAGCTCCTCGTCCTTCATCTCCTTTGAGATGAGTGTATAGCCAAGAAGACATCCGAAGACTGCAAGTGCTGTATGCAGAGGATTGAGACATGTACATACCTTCATCTTCTCGACTTTGTTGACAGTCTCACGGTCTGTGAAATAGACACCAGCATTCTCAAGAGCAGGGCGACCATTCGGGAAATCATCTTCAATGACAAGATATTCGCATTCCTCTGCATTAACAAAAGAGGCGATATATGTGTGTTTTGAAGTGACAACCACATCAGTATCTTCATAACCGTCAGCTTTCAGAATCTCTGCGACGCTGGCATCCGGACGTGGTGTGATTTTATCAATCATGGACCACGGGAAGGAAACCTTGTCAGAAGAAAGGTAATCTGCAAAACCCTGCTCCGCATAACCTCTCTTCACCCACTCTGCTGCGATTGCAGTTACAGCAGCCTCAATCTTCTCTCCATTGTGCGAGCAGTTATCCATGGAAACAACAGCCAGAGGAAGAGAGCCTGCCTTGTAGCGGCAAAGAAGGAGTTCTGTGAGGCGGGAAAGGAACATTGAGCCCTTTCCAGGACCTGCTTCAAAATCCTTGATATATCCTGGGAAATACTCACCATCTGGGGTCTTCAGGGCATATCCCTTCTCAGTGATGGTGAAAGAAATCATCTGCAATGATGGGGAGCGGAAAATCTCTTCGAATCTCGCCCACGCATCAGATGGGGTATAATCACATGGATAAGCCTCTGTGACAGTACCCACGATTTCCTTATCAATTGAGCCATCAGCCTTCAGCGTGACAAGAAGAGTAAGGTTATCATACTTATTGTAAATATCGCTGATGATTTCATTGTCGAAACCCTCACCTACAATAATACCCTTGTCTGCAAGACCCTTCTCTATAAGTTCCTGCTGAAGCCTTGCCGGGAAACCACGGAAAATGTTTCCTGCACCAAAATGAACCCAGACGGGATTGTCATGAGTATTTTTTACGAGTGCTTCACGATCATAGCTAAAGGACTTATAGCCCTTCTCCTTCCAGCATGAACATTTAAGCCCACTATTATTAAGTTTCATTTTTCCTCCAAATCAGACATCAGCTTTTCTATTTGAAAAATACTCAGGATGGGCTTCAATTATTCCATCAGCTTCGTATTTGAGCTTGGACAGGTGCTCTGTCTCAAGCGTTACAGCAAGAGGGAAATCCTTCAGGCGGAGTGCCTGTACAAGCTCCTCGTGCTGAGCAATATTCTTCTCCAGAACATCCCTAGACCCCATACTGAGAATTCTCATTCTTCTATGGTTTCCAGTCTCACGGAGAATAAGCTGCCATATTCTGGTAAGCCCTGTTGCCTCAAAGAAGATTGAATGCATGTCATCGTCAGCATTATAGAAAGCAACCGCATCAGAAGAAGAGGCCGCTTCCTTCTGAAGAGCTATGAAATACTCAAGCCTCGTAATGTCTGAAGTCTTCATATACTCCCGATAGCGGTCAATGACACTCTTCTCAAGCGCAAGGCGGAAAAAGCATTCATCATCGACTCTGGAGATATCAATCTTGGAGACCCAGCAACCCCGCTGGGGTCTCATCACAACAAGGCCTTCCGACCTCAGCCTCATCAGGGCATCCCGGACAGGAGAGCGCGATACATCGAATTTTTCGGATATCACATCCTGCGAGATTTCCTCACCAGGCTTTAAACGGAGGAATATGATGTCGTCTTTCAACTCATCATAGATTGTTTCACTAGACGTTCGTCTCATTTACCAAGCCTCTTCTCACTCTTCTCCACGGCTTCCCAGAGTCCGAGAATATACTCAGCACCAAGAGCTCTGTCGTAAAGTCCATAACCTGGCATTGACACTTCTCCCCAGATTGCCCTTCCATGATCCGGTCTGATAGGACCATCAAAGCCTGTCTCATAGAGAGCGCGTACAATTTCATAGAGATCAAAAGAACCATCCGATGAGAGATGTGCCGCTTCCTCAAATACGCCAGGAGCAAAATGGTGAAGATTTCTGACATGTGCAAAATGCACACGGTCAGGAAGTGCACGGATGATTCCAGGAAGATCATTTTCAGGGTTCGTTCCGAAAGAACCTGCACAGAATGTGAGACCATTGAAAGGAGAATCAACAGCTTTCATCACACGGAGAATCTTTTCCTTGGATGTGATGATTCTTGGCAGTCCGAATACTGGCCAAGCCGGATCATCTGGATGGATAGCCATCTTGATTCCATATTTCTCACATACAGGCTGAATAGCCTTAAGGAAATAAACGAGATTGTTGAAGAGTGTCTCTTCGTCAACATCCTTATATGCCTCAAAAAGCTCCTTAACCTTAGAAAGTCTCTCTGGCTCCCAACCTGGCATCACATAGCCATTTGAATTGCTGTTTGTCTGATCGAAGAACTTCTGTGGATCGATGGAATCAACGACCTTCTGATCATAGGCAAGAACGGTGGCTCCATCGGGGCGCATCTTTGCGAGATCTGTTCTCGTCCAGTCAAATACAGGCATGAAATTATAGCAGACAAGCTTGATATCGCACTGAGCAAGATTCTCAAGAGTCTGAATGTAGTTCTCGATGTATTTATCGCGGCTAGGCTTGCCGATCTTGATGTCATCATGAATGTTAACGCTCTCAATACCTGCAATCGTGAGACCAGCATCCTCAACTTCCTTCTTAAGAGCCTTAATCCTTTCTACTGGCCAGAGCTCTCCTGCCGGAATATCATAAAGTGTAGTGATTACCCCTGTTACACCTGGGACCTGTCTTATCTGCCAAAGTTTGACGGAATCGAATTTGTCGCCAAACCATCTCATTGTCATCTGCATGGCTATTCTGCTCCTTTTTGTGATATACTAGTATTTTAGAGCATGTATACACATTAGTAAAGAAGAAAAACATATCATTGCGTTAATTCATTAAAGCTTATATATTCACTTCAGGAGTAAACGATGCGTATTACCATCTGCGAGAATAAAATAGAATTGGGACAGCAAGCAGCCTCTCTTGGAAGACACTGCATCAAGTCCTCGATAGAAAAACTCGGAAGAGCCAACGTGGCTTTCGTTACAGGAACAAGCCAGCTTGGACTTCTTTCATCTCTCAGGACAAAGGACCTTCAATGGGATAAGGTGAATGTATTCCTTCTTGATGAGTTCGTTGGACTCCCTGATGGACACAAGGCATCATCAGAGACATTTCTGAAGGAGAACTTCCTCGATTATCTTCCGACAATCGGATCCTTCCACCCTATTTCAAGAAAAGCGGACTACAAATCAACATTGAAGGAAATGAATGCTTTAATGAAAGAGTATCCGCTTGATGTCGCATTCATCTGCATCGGTGAGAACGGACACCTTGCATTCAATGATCCACCAGCAGACTTCGATGCCAGGGATCCGTATATTGCAGTGGAACTTGAAAGAAGATCCAGAAGACAGCAGGTTGGCGAAGGCTGGTTCAATACTGTCGATGAAGTTCCTAATAAAGCAATAACGATGTCAGTTTTTGAAATACTCACAGCTCGTCATATCATATGTGCATGTCCGGATCAGCGAAAGGCAAAAGCTGTCGCCTCCTGTATTTTCGATGATATCTCACCGAATTCTCCGGCAGCCTCAATCAGAAGAAGAACGGAATGTACCCTCTATCTGGACAGACAATCCAGCTGTCTTGTTTTCGATGATTTCAGAATGCATTGATTAATTGAGCATTCTTTGAGAGCAAGCCCTCTGTTACAAGCAGAGGGTTTTTTGTAAACCCAAAATTCCAGATTTCTTATAAAATCCACAAAAGCCACAGATTCAGATAGCGACAGATAATTGTGAATTTATTAGCATCCTTAGTATAAGTGGGGAGCCTTTTGCCCATTTTGGGAAAATAAGGAGACAGAAAAATGAAGATTCTACCAAAGTTTCTGGTTCTGATAGCGCTGATGCTGCCGGTCGGAGCAGAAAATCTTCCTGTTCTCACGCTTGATGATGCGCTTTCTGCAGCAGCAGAGAACAACATCACGCTCAAGCAGGCTGCAATCACAGCAAACCAGAGAATCAGGAACGCAAACAATTATATCAAGGACTATCTTCCGACATTCGGCCTGTCATTAAGTGCTGATACAGGAGTCTCTTTTCCAAGCACATCAGTGGAAAAGACAACCTTTAACGGCATCGGGATGGATTTAAGCGCTTCAGCTTCATTCTCCTACACGCTTTCAGGTTCTGAAATAACGGACGGGGCATCAAGAAGACTAGAGAAGGAAGCTGCTTCACTTGATTATGAAAACTCATACTCTTCTCTGGAAGATGGAATCACATCTGCATACTGGACACTTGCCACATACGATATTGCTATCGAGAATGCAAAGACATCCCTTGAAGACATGCAGGACAGCTATAATTCCACTCTTGATATGTATAATGCCGGTGTTACAGATGAACTTACACTTTCAAACATCGAACTTGCATTGAATGATGCCGAGATAGCTCTTACTGAGGCAGAGAATAACAAAGCCCTGGCACTTGCTTCATTCAAGGCTTTGACAGGAATCGAAGAGGATTTCCAGACTGAGCCAATGCCTGAGACAGTCCTTCTCTCTCTGCCCACAGCTGAAGAACTCTTTGCAGAATATGCAGAAGGCACATGGGAGATCAGGAATGCAAGAAATGCACTGATGTCTGCTGAAAACAGCAAGAAAGAAGCCACCCTAAACCAGTATATGCCGACAGTTACGGCAAATGTCGGCTACACCTATCAAGGTGGAATTTCCTCAAAAGCTAATGCGTTGACCGGACTCGCTGCAGGACAGTATGGAACAAATGCAAATAACCTCACAGGTTCCATCACTGTCAATGTTCCACTCAGCTCCTACATTCCCGGAAGTTCCGTAGATGTACTGAAGCAGACGGCTGAAAACAATGTCAAGCTTAGCAGCCTTACTCTCCAGAACACACAGGACAGCCTTCTTTCTACTATCAGGGAAGATGTTATCACAATCGAACAGCAGCAGGCACGGTTCGGAATGCTGGAGAAGAGTCTTGAAATCGCAAAACGGACATATGAGCTGAGGGAAGAATCCTATAATGCCGGTCTCTCTTCCGCCTCAGAACTTGCAGACAGCAGGACAGCGCTGCTTGAAGCACAGAACGCACTGCTCTCGTCAAGGCTTACACATCTTCTTTCATCATACAATCTTGCATCTACACTTGGTATAAATCTGCAGGAACTGCAGGAGACATACTCTACAACAGAAAAGGAAACGATATAAAATGAGCGACGAAAACAAGAAAACAGTTGAAGAGCCAGACTTTGAAAAGCTTGCGAAAACAACAGCTCCAAGCAAGTTCAACAAAATTGTCACTTTGATTCTCGTGGCAATCTGTGTGATTCTTGCGGCATTCATAATCTTCAGAATGGTATCAACTGCGCCAGATAGACAGCTGGCAGCTCCAGTTGCAGATAATGCCGTTGCCACCGTCAACGTATCTGCAGAACCTGCATATACCGGAACATTCTCCAAGGTATCAAGGCTTAATGGAGAAGTAAGAAGAGCAGGAGACAGCATCGCAGTCTATCCAGATGCACAATCCGGAACTGTCACAGAGGTTCTCGTGAAAAGAGGTGACAGAGTCTCTGTAGGCGACACAGTTGCTTATATTGACCCATCCCGTCCAGGTGCCTCTTATAAGACAAGCCCTGTCATTGCCAAAGTATCCGGTATCGTCACAGATATTCCTGTTGCTGTCGGACAGACAGTCTCTGCTTCTCAGCCAATCATCAACATTGCTGGAGAAAGCGAGCTTGTCGTAGAAGCTTCCATACCAGAAAAGTTCCTCGGTACAGTCGCGGTTGGAATGAAGGCAGAACTTGAAAGTGTCGCATATCCTGGAAGAATCTATGAGGGAACACTCACCTACCTTGCTCCAACTGTGGATCCAACAACAAGATCTTCGGAAATTGAGATCCGCTTTACCGGCAATACAGATGGCCTCAAGGAAGGCATGTACCTCCGTCTGAATCTTGAGACAGAGCATATCGACAATGCACTCATGGTTCCAGACTCTGCGCTTGATACATACCTTGGTGAAGATATCGTCTACACCGTAGATGGAAATACAGCCCGCCGTACACCTGTTACAGTTGGCAGCTCAAATGGACTTGAAACAGTAATCACATCAGGCCTTTCTGAGGGAGACCTGGTCATCACAGCTGGAAACGTAATGGATGGAACAACCATCAACGTAGTCAATCAGGAGAACTAAATGACACTGTCTGAATTATCAGTAAGACGACCAGTTCTTATGACAATGGTCTATGTCCTGATCTGCGTCATCTGTGTTGTCTTCCTACCCCGCTTGGACATAGCACTCTATCCAGAAGTTGACCTTCCCGTCATCTCTGTAATGGTCAGATGCGAGGATGCAGGACCGGAAGAGATTGAGCTTCAGGTAACGGAAATAATGGAAGATGCCCTGCAATCCTTGCAGAATCTCGATACCATGACTTCTGTTTCCAGAGAAGGAATGGCAATGGTCATCCTCGAGTTCGATTACGGAACGGATCTTGACGAGGCTGCCGATGATGTGAATACCATCACATCCATGCTTTCAAGAAGGCTCCCAGACTGGGCTGAGAACCCTACTGTCATGCGTTTTGACTCCATGGGATCTGGATCCATCATGCGTCTCACACTCACTGGAGACAGAACAGAGGCAGAGCTTCAGTACATCGCAGAGAATACAATCCAGCCGCTTCTCGAAAGAATCGATGGTGTATCACAGGTGAATGTATATGGTGGTTCTCCTGTAGAATATACCGTTGAAGTTGATCCGAACAGACTCGAGGCATATAACCTTACAATAAGCCAGATTTCATCAATGATTGCAGCCCGCAATATCCAGAGTTCAGGCGGAGAAATCACGCAGCGTGGCATGGACTACCAGATCACTGCAGATGCCCGCTACATGACAATACAGGATATTGAAGAGACTATAGTCGGTTATACAACTGCAGGAACTCCGATTTACTTGCAGGATGTTGCAGATGTAGTTGAGGATACAGCTTCCGGCGGACGTCTCTCCTACCTCGATGGAAACGAGATTGTCACAATAAATATCTCAAATGAATCTGACAGCAACGAGACAACAGTTGCCAAAACTATACGCGAAGAACTTCCAAACATACAGGCAGAACTGGATTCCGACCTGACGCTATTCATTCAGAGGGATTCCACAGAGATGATTACCGATACAATGGATGAGGTTGTCAACTCCGCTATTCAGGGTGTCATTCTGGCTGCCGCCATCATCTTCGTCTTCCTCCGCGGAATCAAGGCAACCATCATCATTTCTCTGTCAATGCCGATTTGTATTCTCATCACGCTGATGCTCATGTCCGTAACAGGAATGTCCGTCAATGCAATGAGTATGTCAGGTCTTATCCTTGGTATCGGTATGACCGTTGATGCTTCAATCATCATTCTGGAAAACACCTACTCATTCCGTATGAAGGGAGAAAGGAGCGCTGTCTCAGCTATTCTCGGAAGCAAGAACATGTTCACCGCAATCTGTGCTTCCACGCTCACGACAATCTGTGTATTCGTGCCTATCCTCATCTATAAGTACGATATCGGCATGATAGGAATCATGTTCCAGGATCTTGTCATCACAGTATGTATCTCGCTCTTCGCTTCGCTCTTTGTAGCTGTAACCCTTGTTCCAGCTCTTTGCGGATCCATCCTGAAGATCAACACAAGGACACAGAAGCCGCTCAAGTGGAAACCTCTGAGAGTCATTGACGATGCGATGACAAGAGGAGAAATGCACATGAGAAATGCATATGTCAGGGTTCTCAACTTCTTCCTTGACAGAAAGTTCCTCCTGATTCTCCTTCTAATCCTCCTGCTTATCGTCTCCCTTATCAAATTCGGAGACCTCGGAATATCGCTTATCCCGATGTCGACAACTGATGACTCAGTAACACTTGATCTCACTCTCGCTCAAGGAACAACTCAGGATATTACGAAAGAATATGTCTTCGAGATGGAGAGAAAGGTACTTGATACATTGCCAAGGGAGTCATATGAATCGATTCTCACGGAAGTCGCCACGAACACAGGATCCATCGAAATAAGCCTTCCACCGATTACGGAACAGACCTACTCTGTTTCAGATATCCAGAACATGCTGAGACCGCTTCTTAACGAGAACCCAGAAGCAGACTGGATTTTCTCGAACATGAGATCGATGACAGGCTCCGGTATCCAGGTAGCAATCCACTCCGATGATACCGCACTCTCTCTGGAGACTGCTGACCAGATTGTAGACATTCTCCAGACTTATGTGCCACAGGTTGAGAATATCGGAACAGACCTTGATAATGGTGCTCCGAAGTACTCTATTGAGATTGATCAGCAGAGAGCTCAGGATCTTGGTGTTACGATGAGCAGCCTCACACAGACTGTTCAGGCAGCTCTTTCCGGTGTCACGGCAACGCAGATTTCCACATTCGACAACGATACCACATATGATCTTGTTGTCAGAATCGATGAGGACCAGATTCAGTCTGTAGAGGATCTTGAATCGCTTATGATCCCAACATCCACAGGTGGTACGGTCCGTCTTGACGCCGTTGCAAACCTTGTCGAAGGAACAGCTCCGCTGTCCATCATGAGAGAGGACAAGGAACGTATTAACCATGTTTCTGCAAGCATCCTCGAAGGATATGCCGCTAACGAGGTACAGGCAGCTGTCGACAGGGCTCTCGAAGAGCATCTCGTTCTTCCAGAAGGCGTAACGCTTGAACAGACTGGAGAAATGTCAATGTTCGCAGAATACCTGCCGACAATGATCATGATCATCATCCTCGCGCTCTTCCTGGTTTATGCAGTCATGGCAGCACAGTTCGAATCCCTGATTGACCCGCTCATCATCTTCGCGACCATTCCGCTTTTGATGATTGGTGTTATCTGGATCCATGTGGCAATGGGACAGCAGTTCTCGCTCTTCAGTATTGTCGGTATCGTTGCTCTCATCGGAACAGTCGTTAACAATGGTATTGTTCTCGTTGACTGCATCAACCGCCTTGTCGATCAGAAAGTTCCTGTAAAGCAGGCCTGTCTACAGGCAGCATATGGACGTCTGAGACCTATTCTGATGACCACCCTCACTACAATTCTGGGAATGATTCCTATGGCATTCTTCCCTGGAGAAGGTGCGGAAATGATGCAGCCTCTGGCTGTTACATTCACAGGTGGTATCATTACCGGTGCGTTCCTCACACTGCTTCTGTCTCCAACTCTCTACCTGATTTTCAACAAGCGCAGAGAAAAGAAATTCAATGATCCTGATACGCTTGTCAACCAGCTCAGAGAATACGACATGAGGCGTCTGAAACAAATCGATGATATAATCTGATCATCTCCCCCGGCAGAAAATGCCGGGGTTTATTTTTCTGCGTAATAACGTGTTTTAATTAAGATAATACTGCATTATAAGCAATTTTCTCTTTCATGTTTGCCAGATGCCGAAAACTGACTTAGACTGATGCTGGAGGAAAAGATGGACAGGAAACTTACAGAAGAACTTATTGATGCAGCAGCAGGGAAACGTCAGTGCGATATCGTAATCAGAAACGCAAAAGTCGTTGATGTATGCAATAAAGAGATATTCAATGCCGATGTATACATTCTTTCCGGAATGATTGTAGGTTTCGATGGAAACAGAAGCGCAAAGGAAGAATACGATGCAAAAGGCAGGTACCTTCTGCCAGGTCTGATAGATGCCCACTGTCATATTGAATCATCACACCTCTCCCCTTCGGAGTTCTCAGATGCAGTGATACCATGCGGAACAACAACGGTCATCGCAGATCCTCATGAGATATGCAATGTCACAGGGCTGGATGGTATGGCTTATATGCTGAAAGCATCGGAAAACATTCCGCTCTCTGTGTTTCTGATGTTCCCCTCCTGTGTTCCCGCAACTCCTTTTGAACATGCTGGAGCTGTTCTGAATGCACCGGAGGTTGAAAAGTATATTGATAACCCACGTGTTCTGGGGCTGGGAGAAATGATGAATTACCCGGGAGTCGCTTCCAGGAATGAGATGGTCATGGACAAGCTTGAGTCCGCTTACAGGAGAAATAAAAATATCGATGGACATGCGCCTTCCATTACAGGACCGGCTCTTGATGGATATGCAGCAGCTGGTATAACGACTGACCATGAATGTGAGACGCCGGAAGAGCTTCATGACAAGATACGCAAGGGCATGTATGTCATGCTCCGTGAAGGAACAGCATGCAGGAATGTTCTTCAGCTTCTGCCAGGAGTCAACGAAAGGAATTCTTCAAGGCTTTTATTCTGTACGGATGACAGGCAGCCACAATCAATAGTACGTGACGGTCATGTAAATTATGGCGTATCGCTGGCTATCAGAAACGGGCTTGATCCGATAACTGCAATTTCTATTGCAACGCTTAATGCTTCAATCTGCTATCATCTTGATGACCGAGGAATGATAGCACCAGGAAAACGTGCGGATTTCATTCTCACGTCCTCAATAGATAAAGGCATTGTCCCTGAAGAAGTATTCATACAGGGAAAGAAAGCCGCTGAAAACGGCAGGATACTGGCGAAAGCTCCACATACAGAACCCACCGGCGTCAGTGGCAGGATGGAAGTGAAGGACTTTTCCAGGAAAAAGCTCTCACTTCGTCCGGGATCTGACCATGTGAGAATCATCGATATTATCCCAGGTGGTGTTGTCACAGGAAATGGAGAAGGATGGATAAAACGCGACGAAAACGGTGAATGGATTCACGAAAGCGACAAAGACATTCTGAAACTTGCCGTAATAGAACGCCATCATGGAACTGGAAATGTTGCAACAGCACTGATCCGTGGATATGGAATGAAGCATGGTTCTGTTGCTGTCTCGATTGCCCATGACTCACACAACATCATTGTAATCGGAGACAATGATGAAGATATGGTCAGAGCTGTAGAGAAACTGATTTCACTTGGTGGTGGAATCACAATGTACAAGGATGGAAAGGAACTTGGAACACACCGTCTGGAGATTGCGGGATTGATGACAGATCTCCCTCTTGAGGAAGTTACGAAGTGCCTCGACGAGATGCACGAAATTGCTGAGAGAGAACTAGAGGTGAATAAATCAATCGATCCATTCATGACACTGTGCTTCATGGCACTTCCAGTAATCCCGTCATTGAAGCTCACGGACTGTGGCTTATTCGATGTGGACAAATTCTCATTCACTGATATCGCCATCAAGGACTGAGAACGCTTTTCTGATTTCACTTTCACGAAATCCCTTTCTGATGAGGAGAGCCCTGGCGCCCTCCTCTCCTTTTTTCCGTATCAGGCTTTCAAGATATACCGAAAGAGGTTTCAAATAGAGTTCATTCTCCCATGCTTCAGAAAGCATCCTATCCGCTATATCAGAGGGAGTACCTTTATCACGGAGACGCATACGGAGAATTGCCCGGCCTTCAGGGTTCTTTCTCAGTCTTGAACGTATATAGCTTTCTGCAAATCGTTCTTCTGAGAGACTATTCTCTGAAAGAAGGCGTGAAATCGCTTCATCGATTTCATTGGATGGAAAACCTTTATCTTTGAGCTTTTCCCTGATTTCTTTTTCTGTATGCTCTCTCATGGAAAGCAGTTTTAGGGCTTTGTCATACGCATCCATGGGATGATGATATGAAAAACAAGGATTACAGGCAACAAAAAATGGCCGGTTCTGAACCGACCATTCTGTAAGAGAAACAACTTATCTCTTGGAGAACTGGAAGCGTCTTCTTGCTCCCTTCTGACCATACTTCTTTCTCTCGACCATTCTGGAATCTCTGGTCATGAAGCCAGCTGTATGGAGAGCCGGACGAAGATCTGCATCGTAGTCAACAAGAGCTCTTGCAACTCCGTGTCTGCATGCTTCTGCCTGTGAGCAGATACCACCGCCAGCTACTGTGATAACGAGATCATACTTGCCAGTTGTCTCTGTAACCTCAAATGGCTGGACAACCTTTGCAGCATTGATTGCGTCTACAAAGTACTCCTCGATCTTCTTTCCATTGACCTTGACCTGGCCATTACCCTCTCTGAGGTAGACTCTGGCAACAGAAGTCTTGCGGCGACCAACGCCGTGGCCGAGGTTGATTGACTTGATATCTTCTTTCTTGGTAGCCATCTCGCCTCTCCTTAAATCTCAACAGCAATTGGCTGCTGTGCCATGTGCGGGTGCTCTGCACCTGCATAGATCTTCACGTTGTTGAAGAGCTTTCTTCCAAGTCTGTTGTTTGGAAGCATTCCCTTTACAGCGTGCTCCATTGGATAGGTCGGCTTGCGCACTACCATCTTTCCATACGGCTCAGCCTTGAGTCCGCCTGGATACATTGAATGGCGATAGTAAATCTTATCTGCCATCTTGTTGCCGGTGACTTTAGCCTTGGCTGCGTTAATGATGATTACGTAATCACCAATCTCCTGGTGAGGAACGTACTCAGCTTTGTTCTTGCCTCTAAGGATGAAAGCAGCTTCTGCAGCTACTCTTCCAAGCGGCTTTCCTTCTGCATCGATGAGATACCATTTTCTCTCAATCGACTGCGGTTTAATGAAAATAGTCTTCATAAACTCAACCTTCATTCGTTTTCTCTAAGGTATTCACCTCTCCCTTAATGGGGCAAAGCACCCGTCAGAGACGCATCGGTCCGGCATATGGACCGGAAAGAAACAGGTCACCGAATCCTGAGGCTCTTACCGCTTTCCCAGAGTTCCCGGGGAAAGGAAGTTTCATTGAAGATTTCTCTTCGGCTCCGGAAAACGTTAGAATTCCTTAAGATATCCTGCATCATCCACTCATGCGAGAGCGTGTGTCTTCACACACGGAATTGCATTATATCGAAGAAGGCAATTCCTTGTAAAGCCCATTCTTACAGCTTCTCTAGAACTGCAAAGGCCTCAATGAATTTCGCGCTCCGACCTTTGAAATCAATGACAAGAATCCTGTTACCATTACTCTTTGTCTCTATTGCCTTGATGACCCCTTCTCCATAGTTTGCGCTCCGTACCTTGTCGCCGACGGAAAAGGTATTCGCCTCATTCCTTACAGGTCTTTCCGCTTCGCTTTTGCTCTTTCCTTTTATATTAATTGAGCTTGCCCATTCAGGCTTATTCTCAAACGAGGATGTATAGCGTGGACGCTGGGAAATAGTGCCTCCGATGAAATCAGTTGCATGAATTGGATTCCTGCCTTTTGTATAAGATTTGTCACCGGAAAGAAAATCATCAGGAATCTCTCCGAAAAAACGTGTAGGCATATGATATTCCGTTCTTCCCCACATCGAACGGTTGCCAGCAAAGGAAAGATAGAGATTCTGTCTGGCACGTGTCATTGCAACATAGAGAATCCGCCTCTCCTCCTCAGTTTCACTTGTGCTTTCAACGCTCCGGCCGGGGATAATCTCATCTTCCATCCCGACAACAAAGACCCTGTTGAACTCAAGCCCTTTGGTATTATGCATAGTCATCAGCGTAACACCCTCTTCATCGCGGGGGTCATGGTCGCCGAGAGTTGTCGTATCGAGAGTGAGCTTTTCCAGAAAGAGAGAAAGAGATTCCCTGCCACACCCCGCCTCGGAGAGAACGGTCACAAGCTGTCCAAGGTTCTCCATCTTCGTTTTTCTCACAGTTCTGTCAGGCTCTCTATTATAAAGATCGTAAATCTGGAACTCCTCCAGAGCCTTGTTCATCATATCGCCAAGATTCTCGTCATCATTCGTGCGCTCTTTTGCATTCTGCCACGCAGAAAGGAACACCTGGGCATTGCTTTTGAGAGTGCCGGAAGTACTTTCCACGAACGACTTCATGGCTTCAAAAAGATCCTCATTCAGAGAGACGATTTTCTCAATCTTCGCCTCTCCAAGCCCTCTTGCAGGCTTATTGATGATCCTCCGGAAACTGACAGCATCTCGATGATTCATCAACAGTCTCAGTATGGAAAGAGCATCCTTCACTTCCTCGCGTTCATAGAATCTTAAAGCTCCAACGACTTTATAAGGAATACGGTTATCAGTGAAAGCCTGCTCGAAGGCCTGGGACTGGGCATTTGTCCTGTAAAGGATTGCCGTATTGTTGTAATCGCCAAGATTTCTGATGAGGTTTGCAACTCTCTCTGCCTCGCTCTTTCCTGACATGCTGAACATCACTGCGGGTTTCGGTCCCTGGATATTCTCAGCACTTACAAGATTCTTCTGATGGCGCTCTTTATTATGAGAAATGAGAGCACCGGCTGCCGCAAGGATTTCCGACGTGGACCGGTAATTCTTCTCAAGTTTTATCTCGCGCACATTTTTAAATGAAGATGCGAAAGTAAGGATATTTGAGATATCGGCACCGCGGAATGAGTAAATAGACTGATCATCATCGCCAACAACCACAAGCTGGGTGTGTTCTCCAATCAGGCTCTGAAGGAACTCAAACTGCATTTTGTTGGAGTCCTGATACTCATCAACCAGAACCATCCTGAATCGATTATGCACAGCTTCTCCAACCTCACTGTTGTCCCTCAATATCTCTGTCGGTTTTGATATCAGATCCGCAAAATCAGCATTTCCAGAAAGCGCAAGGGCATCCTCATACTTCCTGAAAAGCGTTGAGAAATCATAATCGGGAAGGAGCTTGTCCAGCCCCGGAGAATCCGGAGTCAGTCCCCTGTCCTTTGCCTTTGAAATGGCCTTCACGACTTCCCTCAGGGATTTCTTATCAAGGGAGGAGACTGTATCCAGAAGCGAGAGGGAATCGGAATCATCATAGATACAGAAATCAGGAGCAAGACCAGCAAGCGTTCCGTAACGGCGGAGAAGGTATGCACCAAACGAGTGAAATGTACGCATCTCAAGGCCAGAAAGGTCATAGTCCGGCAACATCGCCTCAACTCTGCCTCTCATCTCTGCAGCAGCCCTGTTGGTGAATGTAACAGCCAGTATCTGATATGGCTTATATATTCCCTGCTCTATCGCATAGGCAATCTTCGATGTGATGGTTCGTGTCTTTCCAGAACCTGCACATGCGAGAATCAGAAGATTGTGATCAAAATCAAGGACAGCCTCACGCTGCTCATTGTTGAGGGATGAGAGATCAGTCAATCAGAACTCCTTCAAGATCAACACCGCGGGTTCTTGTTATTCCCGCTCTGACTTTATCGCCAGGCTTCATGCCACGTCCCATGACAACAGTAAGGCCATCAACATCGGGGGCTTCAGCATAAATCCTGCCAATGGCAAGATCCTCTCCCTCGACCTTTTCTTCAATCAGGACAGTGTATTCCTTGCCCACAAAGCGCTCCAGCTGTTCTGCTGTGATTTCTTCCTGCAAGGCTTCAAGTTCCTTTTGCCATTTTGCAGCAACCTTGTTTGCCTTCTCATGTTCCTTTTCACCGCGCATATCATATGCAGGAGTATCTTCCTCTCTTGAATAAAGGAAAGAACCCATCCAGTCAAAACGCGCCTCACGAACAAAGGAAAGAAGAGTATCGAAAGCTTTCCTGTCCTCTCCAGGGAATCCCAGCATCAGCGTTGTTCTTATCACAGCATCAGGAAGCGCTTCTCTGATGCGGTTGATGAGTGAAAGGTATATCTCGGGGTTTCCTGTACGCTTCATGCCGCGGAGAACGACAGGATCAGCATGCTGGAACGGAATATCAAAATAAGGAAGAATCTTCTTTCTCTCCTTACACAGTTCAATAAGGCCTTCCGGAAATGTATCGGGGTGGATGTAAAGCATTCTGAGAACAAAATCGCCATCAAGAGAAGAAAGCTTGTCCATCAGCTCAACGAATCTTGATTTTCCACCATCATCTGTACCATAAGCACCAAGATCCTGTGCAACTATGTTTATTTCATATATCCCTTCTGAAATAAGCCTCTTTGCCTCTGCAACGACATTGTCCATCGGACGAGATCTCAATGACCCTCTGATTACAGGAATTGCGCAATATGAGCATCGATGATTACAGCCTTCACTGATTTTCAGATAGGCAGAACCAGGGTAATTAAGAAGGATTTTGCGGTCATCACGCTCTCTGTCTGGATCAGGGTAATCCGGAAGCAGGAGTTTTTCCTTTCCTTCAAGCACTGACGGGAAAAGCGAGAGATCCCTGTTGCCGAAAATCGCATCAGCCTCTTCCAGATCCATATCCTTGCCATAACGCTCAGCAAGACAACCTGCAAGGATAATGCGGGCATCGGGGTTTGCCTCATGCAGGGAAAAGAACGTGTCGATTGATTCCTTTTTGGCGCTTTCAATGAAACCGCAGGAATTGACGACAATCACATCAGCTTCGCTTACATCTTCCGTTCTCTCGTATCCATTCTCCAATGCATATGAAAGAAGGATTTCCGAATCAACCTGGTTCTTGGCACAGCCAAGGCTTTCTAGATATATACGCTTCACAGAAGGCATCCTAGTCCAACAGAGAAGCTATTGCAACAATGCCTCTGAAAGGGAGATGGATGTAATTTGACAGCTATCTGTTGATTCAGCACAAATATACCGAACTGCATCTTCAAGATTCTCCATTCTGCGAGAGTGAAATATTGACATATCACTGCATCCAGACTACTGTTTTTCAAGATATTCCAAAGGGGGAAAATCATGAAAAAGGTGTTTTCTATTCTTATGGTGCTTCTTGCACTCATGGCATTCGTTGGCTGCAGTGGTTCTACTTCTCCTGCCTCTGAAGAAGAAACTCAGATTGCTGCAGGAGCTATCAGTACTGTTTTTAGTTACTACTATAGAGAATTTTTATATGGTGGAAACATCAATGTAAATGAGAGTAATTTCCACCATGGCGATGTTTCTGGAAGCGTTAAACTTGATGGGTTCATTGCAGGACGTCCATTGTACTCTGGCAATGTCAATGTAGAGGCTTCTCTTGTGTATATAGGATATGACATAGATATTTCAGGCAATGTCCATGTTGCGAACCAGAGACCTGATTGCTCTAACTTGACAATCTATGTCGATGGCCACAGGGTTCCCGGAAGTGCAGTGAACGATCTTCTTTAATGATATCAACCATGTAGATTCCAAGGCAGGCTCAGGCTTGCCTTTTTTCATATACATGAAGAAAAGGAATCAGGCTGGAACAGAAAAGGCAGAAATGGCTACAATCAAAAACACACGTATTATTGGCAGTCAGAACATAGCGTATTTGACTCTCCTCGAGAGGAAGGTGCCATAATATCTGTGATTTTGGAAACAAAGATGGAACGAGTCATCAGAGTACGGAGCCTCAAAACCGATTATGCGGAAACTGCACTGACTGCACTGGGGAGAAAGAAAGAAAAGGAGCTTGAGGACGCAGGCATAATAAAATCCATCCTTTTCAATGCAGTATGCATTGCTCCGTCTCTTGAAAATGATAAATTAGGCTACTTCTCTCCCTCAGGACTGCTGATTGTCATCTCAGAAGAGGTAGCTGAAAACTGTGACCAGAACACACTTGAAAATATATTCCTTCATGAACTGTCACATGCTCTGGACTACGCACTTCATGGTACTCTTTCCGGACATTCCGTATTCTTCAGGGAGTGCTGCAGGATAATCGGAGTCGATACCGGTTTTGAAAAAAGCCATGTTCAGACAGGACTGAAAAAGGAAAACGAGAAAAGAGAGAGAATCAGGAAACTTCTGGCACTCTCCTCTTCTCCTTTTGCAAATGAAGCTGCCGAAGCAATGAAAAAAGCAAAGGACCTGATGGCAAGGGACGGAATAACGCTTGAAAAGACAGAGAATGAGAGAATTTACATGGTCCCTCTCTATGAAGGAAAGAGATTCCCGTTTTCTGTGAGAATGCTCCTCAGCTATATTTCAGGCCTCACAGGTGTTTATGTTGTAATTTCTCAAGGTGGTGAGAAGAAAACTGCTATTGCATATGGAAGCGTAGAAGAGACAGAAACATCGATATATCTCTATGATTATCTTATGTCTGGAGCTGAAAAGGAGATAGCAAGGCTTAGAAATCAGGGAGAGCATATTTCAAAGGACAGCTTTCTCCGCGGAGCCATTTCCGAACTCACAAGAAAAACAGAAGACACCAATTCCGATAACGCCATCATCGCTATCAGGACAGAAAACATGAAGAAGACAAAACGGATTGTCTATCCGACAGTCCGGCTCAGCAGAAAGATGACAAGAGCACATGGTGGCGATGCATCCAGCTATTCAAAAGGTGTGGGATTCGGTTCAAAACTCTCAGTAAAGACAGCAATTGATCGCAGAGGGCTTGAGTAAGTATGGGAAGAAAGTCCCTACGTTGATATAATCCACATCATGATTTCCCTTGAACCTAAGAAAATGCAGGGAACAATTGAGATTCCCGCTTCTAAAAGTCAGACCATCAGAGCATTTCTCATAGCACTTGCAGCTGAAGGAGAGTCTGTAATCAGGCATCCGCTCATTTCATCAGATACCGTTTCATGTATAGAGGCAATAAAGAAATTCGGTGCAGAAGTCGAATTCAATGAAGACAAGAGTATAGCCATCGTCAGATCACAAGGACTCAAGCTCTCTGAGAGCATCACAATCGATGCAGGAAACAGCGGAACCACTACATACCTTCTGCTTCCAATGGCAGCTTCCCTTTCTGTTCCTGTGACGATAACAGGTGATGAGCAAATGAAGAAACGACCGACAGGTCCTCTGAAAGAAGCTGTAATTGCAATGGGTGCAAAAGCAGTGGACCATGACGGAAAACCTCCTGTCACAGTGCAGGGTCCTCTGAAAGGTGGTCATGTATCAATTGAGTGTAGGACAAGCCAGTATCTTTCTGGTCTTCTGCTTGCCTCCCCTCTTGCAGAGGGCAAAACCGTCATAGACTGCCCTGTTCTTTATGAAAAGCCATATGTCTCGCTCACACTTGGGTGGCTGAACAGACAGGGAATCAGATACAGCATTTCCGACGATTACATGCATGCGGAAGTCGAAGGAGGCCAGAGCTACAGATGCTTTGATGAATACATCAACGGCGATTTCTCATCCGCGTCGTTTTTCTTTGTGGCAGCGGCTATTTCCGGAACAGCAATCACTGTACAGGGGCTGGACAGGAATGATCCTCAGGGCGACAAGGAAATTCTCACAATCCTTGAGAAGATGGGTGCAACTGTCGAATGGAATGGAAATGCCGTTACAGTAAGGGGACCTGAAAAACTGAAAGGTGGTGAATTTGACCTCAATGCAATTCCGGACACACTTCCTGTCCTTACAATTGCAGCAGCAGCGGCCATCGGAGATACTCACCTTACAAATGTTCCACAGGCAAGAATCAAAGAGACGGACAGAATAAAATGCATGCATGAAAATCTCCGTCTTCTGGGCGTAGATGCAGAAGAAGAGGAAGATGGACTTATTATCCACGGCAAGGGAATAATCAAAGGCGCTGAATGCAAGGGATATGGGGACCACAGAATAATAATGGCTCTTGCTGTTGCTTCAGCTGCGGCAGAGGGGATAATCACGATAGATGATGAGAAGGCCGCGGCAGTGACCTTCCCCACTTTCTTCACGCTTCTGGAGAATATCAGGAAATAGGAGGAACCATGAAAGATTTCAGATCAGATACATTCACCCAGCCTACCGAGGCAATGCGAAAAGCAATGTATGAAGCAGAGACAGGCGACGATGTCTATGGAGAAGATCCGACAGCTCAGCGATTGCAGAGAATGGCCGAAGAGATTACGGGAAAGGAAGAATCCCTGATTGTATCCTCCGGATGCATGGGAAATCTCATTCCCCATATGATCAAAGGCGGTAGAGGCAAAGAGGTCCTCTGTGCACCAGAATCACATATCGTGAGACATGAAATCGGTGCTGTAGTCTCTCTTTCAGGAACATTGCCGGTTCTGGTCCATTCCGATAACGGCATCATGAAAAAAGAGGATGTCGAGAACAATATCCATGGCTATGCCTATGATATGTCGGAAACATCAATGATAGAAACCGAGAATACGACATCGGGCCTTGTCTATCCGATGGAAAACCTTAAAGGAATTAAGGAACTTGCAGAGGAACATGGCTTATGGGTGCATATGGATGGAGCAAGAATCTTCAATGCCTCTGTAGAAACAGGTATTTCCGTACGAGAGTATGCGTCCACCGCCGATGATATCACATTCTGTCTTTCAAAAGGACTTGGCTGCCCTGCATTCTCTGTTCTTTCCTCCTCGCATGACTTCATAAAGGAAGCAAAGAGGTGCAGAAAAATCCTTGGTGGAGGAATGAGACAGATCGGTATACTTGCAGCTGCAGGAATATTCGCACTTGAGAACAATGTAGGAAGACTTAAAGAGGACCATGAGCATCGAGTGGCGATATCAAAAGCGCTTGATGAAACAAGCTGGGCTGAGGTGAAGATATCTGCAACGAACATGATTTTCTTCACTTCCAGATATCCGATTACAAATATAATTGCAGCATTCAGAAAAAAAGGTGTTCTCTTTTTAGAAGATGGCGGCATGGGAAGAATCGTCACATCCATCAACAATACCGACGAGGACACAGATGAGATGGTGAAGATAATAAAAGAGATGGATGAAACGGAGTTCAGAGGATGAAAACAGTAATTGCAGTACATACAGGAACAGGGAACAGTCTTTATATCGCCAAGCAGTTCAAGAATGCAGAGATACATTTCATCGATGAATTTCTCTCTGGTTCTTATGACCTAGACGACGACATAGACAGGCTTGGCATTGTCTTCCCTGTCTATTGCTGGGGCCTGCCTTATCCTGTGAGAGAGTTCATAAGGGAATACCTAGGACAAAGGGACAATTCTTCTCTTGGTTATGTTTTCGGAATTGCTACATGCGGAGCATTTCCTCTTTATACGCTATATGATCTCTCTGCCTCCCTGGCAGATGTCGGTATAGCCCTCTCCTACAGCACATCATTCAAACTTCCCGATGCATATCTTCCACTGCAGAAGAAAGCAGTAAGCAATGAGAAAGCCAGAGAAGCTGCAAGCCTTATCAAAGGTGATATTGAAAGGACTGTCCGCGATGTGGAAAACGAGGAAATAAGGATTCCTCGCCGTGGACCAGGCTGGAGAATCATAAGAAAGTTTTCCTCTGTCGGAATGAAGCCAAGAAGGAACAGCACACTCTCTGTCAGTACAAAATGCACAGGATGCGGGCTATGCAGCAGGATATGTCCGATGGGGAATATCCAGATTGAAAACGGTAAGGCTTCATTCTCCGACAAATGTATTTCATGCTTTGCCTGCTACCACAGATGCCCGGAGAATGCTATAGATTATAAAGGTGCTACAGGCCAGTACAAAGGGCTTGTTGCCACATCCGAGCTTTTCAGACCGGGACGTGGCATAAAGGAGGAATAATGAATTTCGATGTTTCATCGGACAGACGTAACACTAACAGTATCAAATGGAACAGAGATGCCATTGAGAATATCTCAGCAAATCCTGTAGCAGAGCCTTTCTGGGTTGCTGATATGGATTTCTATCCTGAACAGCATATACAGGAAGCCGGCAAAACACTTGCAGGACAGGGAATTTACGGTTATCCGTCATTTCCTAAGGACACGGCACATGTCGCAGCATGGATGAGGATAAAGCATGGATGGATCCTTCCAAAGGAAAAGATCGTGTTCGCGCAGGGACTTCTGCATGCGCTCGCTCTTTCCGTGAATCTCTTTACAGAAAAGGGAGCGAAACTCCTTGTCTGTTCTCCTATGTACAGACCATTCAGAATAATCCCGGAAAGAAATGAACGAGAGCTTATTGAACACAATCTTGGTTATGAAGATGGTGTTTTCTATCTCGACAGGGAACGATTTGAAAAAGATGCAGAGAATGCGGATATGATTATTTTCTGTTCTCCCCAGAATCCTTCAGGCATAGTTTTCAAAGAAGATGAGCTTGTATTCGTTTTGGAAACAGCAAAGAAACACGGAATTCCCGTGATATCCGATGAGATACACTCAGACCTCGCGCATCCGAATGTAAAACACATTCCGATGGGCCTTGCAAACGAACGCGTAGGAGCAAAGTGCATCACGCTTTTCGCACCTTCCAAGACATTCAATATTGCTGGTGAACACTGTGCATTTGCAACATTCTCTGACAGCGAGATGGAAGAAGCTTTCAGGAAAGCAGAAAGCGCATTATGGCTTGATGAGCCGGCACTAACAGCAGGAGAACTCTCATATGCAGCATATACAAAGGGAGCAGAATACAACAAAGCTCTTTGCCGTTATCTTGGAGAGACTGCTGCAGCAATGAGAAAATACCTCGAAGAGAACTGCCCTGGCCTGAAAATGGTCAATGGCGATGCCTCTTTTGTCACATTCATCGACTGCAGAGACTATTATCAAAAGATAGAAGCAGAGGTTCTCGGACACCCAGAAAGATACAAAGGCGGAGAAGGTGGAGGAATCCTCTCACGATTTTTTGGAGTAAGTGCCGGTGTCGCCATGAATGATGGTACATGGTTCGGCAGCGCCTGGTACACCTTTGTACGCTTCAACTACGGAACTTCCAGAATCAGAGTAATGAAAGCTCTTGAAAGAATGGTCAGGGCAGTGAAATCCCTGTAACAGGATTTCCTGTTTTATCCAGAGGAGTGCTTGCCTTCCAGCCTCTCACATAGAGAAGGACGGCATAGCACTTCTTCCCATACAATTCCTCCATTGCCTCAGCATAAGCTGTAATCTGTCCTTTATGCAGACCTTCATTCATGAATTTATCAGTCTTGTAATCAACAACGAGATTCCGGTCATCACAGAATACAAGAAGATCTGCAGATCCTTCTGCAACAGCGCCATCCACAGGATAATAGAAGCGAACCTCTGTCTCCTTTTTATTCGGCATTATCACCTGCTGATAGAATTGGGAAGAGAGAAAACCCTTCTCTATATCGTTTAAAGCAAGTGCCAGAGTTTCCTTTTCCGCGGTAGAGAATTCCGGAGGATAGGAAATGACAGGATTTTCTCCTTTCACGAGCGATTCGAGAAGTGAATGAACCATAGTACCAAAGACATCATAAGCGCCATGCGTGCTGATAATGCTGTCTGAGAGAAGTGCAGGAAGGGCCTCTCCACCCTCAAAAGAAACAACTTCTTTCTTTGCGGCATCTTTTACACCAAAACGGCGATGAGAGTATCCAGGAGGAGGGGAAATTTCCTGTGAATACCACTTAGATCTATCAGAATGCTCTTTCTTCTGGAAAAGCTCCTCCTCGCCTGCCGAAGGAATCTCTTCTGCAGAAATAGGCCATCCTTCGCGGTATATATCGAGAAGAGAGATACCCGTATGCCTCTTTCTGAGATGTGCAGTCACTATGATATGGTCAACGGACCTAGTGAGAGCCACATACAGGAGTCTTCTCAACTCCGCACTCTCCCTTCTTTGCGTGTACGCACTCTTTTCCTGAAGTATCAGATTAGGACCATTATCAACAAGGTCGGGCATGATGCATGGATTCTTTCCTTCAAACGTGATGAGATTATCCCTTGCAGCCTGGTTACCTGAACCATGATCTGCGTCGGAGAGGAAGACTATAGGGAACTGCAACCCTTTCGAACGGTGAATGGTCATTATCTGGACACCGTCAGTTTCCAGATGCTGGACAGTTGCATTGCTAAGCTTCTTTGCCTGTCCGATAAGCGGTCTGAGATAATCGAGGAAAGCAGGAAGGGATCTGCCTGCAGAATCATAAAGTACCGCGGAAGCCCAGATATAGCTGAAATGCTCTGCATATGCTCCAAGGTATAAAGATGAATTGAGATACGCACTGTATCCGCTTTCATAAAAAAGATGTGTAAGTATTTCGGAAATACGTCTTCGCCCAACCATACCTCTGAGTTCAAAGTATAGAGTCTTCACACTTTCATACGAAATTCTGTCAGCCTCTGCTGCAAACTCTGGATCTGCAGAGAACGCAGGATTCCTGTCAGATGTGAGGAAAAGCAGTCCTTCATCGGATATTCTTGCAAAAGGAGAACGCAGAACAGTCATGTATGATAGCCTGTCTTCTGGATAAATCAGCAGATTAAGGAATGAATAGATATCCCAGCCGACACCTTCAATGGTTGATGATGTGCTTTCCTGCACGGTATAGGGAATACCATACAGACGGAAAGCCCTTTCAATAGGCATCTGAGGCGCGGTGGTTCTGAGCAGTATAGCCATATCACCGTAACATGGACGACGAAGTTTTCCGTCATCATCAGGAATCAGATAGTCATCCCCAGTAACCATCTCCATGATTTTGCGCGCAATAAAAAGAGCTTCAGAATCTTCAGTACTTGCATCCCCTTCCTCCGCTGAGTCCGCATCAATGGTGTACAGTTCAATTGCAGGATTCACCCCAGCCTTCGGATCTCTGGATTTTATAGTCTCTGATGAGGCATAAAACGAAGTATATGGTATTCCTGTAAAATCAGAAAAAAGGGATTCCTTCTCTATGTCATCCTCGGATGCAGACACATCGAAAACCGAAGAAAACACATAATTAAAGTGATTTATCAAAGCTGGTTCGGAACGATAATTTGCAGATAGCGATAAATTCACCCCGCCCATACGTTCTATATCGAGTTTCAAGGAGCGGAATACAGAAACATCAGCCCCTCGGAAATAATAAATGGACTGCTTGTCATCACCTACGAAGAAAAGCTTACCAGGCTCTACATCCTTCACATCAGGAATTGACAGAGAATGCACTCCATATTTCTCCGCTAGAAGATACAAAAGATCCCTTTGCTTGCTGTTATTATCCTGAAACTCATCAACCATGATGAACTTGAAATGGTTCTTGTAATAATCGCGAACATCGGTGTTCGAGATCAGAACCTCTCGGCATAATGATTCAGTATCGCGGTAGGAAAGAGCGCCAAGGATACGTTTGCGACTCTGAACAGCTTTTATGAAAGCTTCCAAGACCTTGCTGACAGCTTCAGCATCCCCTGATGTCGCCTTCAGATTCTGAAGTGCCCGGAGACGCTCAAAAAAGGCTTTGCAGTCTTCATCTTTTATGAATGTCCTTATATCCTTATCCGCAGCTTTCCTGAGTTTGTTCAGATTGAAAACAGGAAGATCTGCATAATTTTCATCACGATAAGCCTCCAGAGCTCTCTGAATCTCCTCGTGCTGTCCGTTGACGGGATTAGCCTTATCAAGAGAGAAGAGAGAAGAGAAAATGAACGAGGCCCTAGCATCGCATCTTGCATCCAGCAGTTTTATAAAAGCTCTGTAGGATGCAGCATTTTCTGATACGTTGAAATCCGTCAGAATATCTGTTTCAGAAGAAGCAATACGAGTAAGCATCTCCAGAAGATCTGCAGTCTTGTAAAGTGCAGAGAGAATCATGAACCCCTCTTCAAGGTCCTCTCTCTCCTGAAGCTCATCATAAACTTCACGCACAAGCTCCTCTGTCGCACCTTCCTCTGCTTCCAGAGACTGGAAATCACGGGTAATGCCAAAACGCAGGGAATCAGTGCGAGCAATCTCACTCCAAAAAGAATCCATTGTGGAAATTCTGGCATTTGGAAAGTGCACAGTCAGTTCATCTTCCAGACTGCTGTCATTGCTGGCAGCAAGGGATAAAAGAGAATAAATCCTCTCATACATCTCTGCAGCTGCCTTTTTTGTAAACGTGAGAGTAAGGATTTCATCGGCATGTGCCTTTCCGGAAAGAACAAGACGAACAAAGCGCAGGGAAAGAACGGTTGTCTTTCCAGACCCCGCTCCTGCCGATACTACAGCAGCACTATCCGTCATGATTGCAGCAAGCTGTTCATCTGATACTTTCTTACCTGAAGCCTCAAGAAGTTCCAAAAATGTCATCGTACTCCGAACCTCCTTCTGCAGATTCCCTTATATACACATCCCTTGCAATTCGTATCACTGCTTATGGCATGCCAATCGCCAGCAGCAACACCATCAGCCATTTTTCTTAAAGCATCAATCAAATCATCAGGAGATGGAGACGGTGATGATTCGGAAATCCTTCCATCAAGAAGCGAAACAAAGAAAGAAGCCGTTACCGGAAGTGGGAAACTCTCATTCCTGCCGAGGAGAAGCCGATAGAGATGAAATTGGAAACTCTTCTCTGCTTTCAACTCACTCTTGAAACTCCGGCCTTTCTTGTAATCGTAAATGATATACGCACTTCCATCCTTTGTTTCCGCGATTCTGTCCACTCGTCCATCGAGGATGAATCCCTCTTCCTTGAATTCTGCAGAAAGGGGTTCTTCAAGCCCTCGCCCACCTTCCAGAGCTTTTGATACTTCATCCATTTTTCTCACGACATCTTCAATGCGATGCAGGTATCGTGCTTTCAGATATGAAATAAGGAAAGGCGTTGGCCGTGAAGCCGATGAAGGCATCTCAAGTGCAGAACCATCATGTGAAAAACTCTTTCCTTCGGTCCAGAGCATCATTTCCTCATCAAAAAGACGTGGGATATCAGAATCAGGACTGGAACAGCCTTCCCTATAATAACGCTCAAGAATACTGTGAAGACGGGATCCGATTTCCAGATGATCCATATCAACAGGTTCATAGGATGGAAGATCCTTCAGGGAGAACACATACTGCAAGGCATAAAGATAAGGACACCTTGCATATGCATTGTATGATGAATATGAAAGCGTGACGGGTAAAGCCCTGTTTTTCCCTGCCTTCATATATGTCATATCATCTTTCTCTTCCCGCTTTCTCAAAGCCGAGACAGACGCTCTCTCAAAACTTCTCTTCTGTACAGGGAGTATATGGCATTGCAAGCCCTTTTCCTCTGCGCGGAGAGGGTCGATGATATCAAGATGGGCACTCTCAGCACTTCTAAGCATGAATGTGAGAGGAAGGGCAAACCCTGCGTAAGTCTCATAAGAAGCAGAAAGGACAAGGTGCTCAGTCATAGCAGCATAAAGGGATAAAAGATCTTCCGTTATATCTTCTTCACCTCTCTCCACTGCAAGCTCATAGTCTGAGAGAAAAGAAGCTTTCCTGATTTTCTCTTCTCCTTCCTTACCATTCAGACCGATGATGAACCTGTAGCGGAAAGGAACGGCCGCATCCTGGGTAAAGGGATAAACAGATACACCTTCAACCCTCGTTCTCGGAACATAGCACAGCGTGCTGAAATAAGACATGAAAAGAGGGAAAACTGGCGTATTGAGATACCCTTCTTCAACTGCTGCCGTGCAGGAAGAGAGGAAAGAGGAGAACTCCCTCATCGCAAAGGAATAGACAGCCTCATCCTCTTCATTGCCATGGAATTCCTCATCAACAAGAAGCGATGACATCAAGGTATGAAGAAGAGATTCACAGCGCATAGGATCTGTTTCCGTCATCAGGCGGTCAAGCGTAAGACGCAGAATTCTGTAATACTCCTGTCCAGAATCCTTTGAAAGCTTCATATACCTGTCTTTTTTCCTGTCAGGAGCACTGGTGATGGAAAAACGCACAGCTGAAGCAATGAACCGTCTCATCATTTCCGGATCTCTGAAAGGAATGGAAGGATTAAGCATGAAGGCCTTCAGTGAATCGAGTGAGTATGATGAGGAGAATATCTCATAGAGACCGGAGAGGAATGCACCTGGAGCTGTGGAAGCAACAAGCACACCTTCCCTGAAATCCAGAGGAATTCCAAATAAATAGGCCTCATCTTCTATATAAGGACGAAGTCTGTCCAGAGGAGCAACTGAAATCGCAATCTCATCCATCGTAACGCCATTATCCACAAGAGAACGTATTGAAGAGAAAAGTGATCGTATCTCATTCTTTTCATTCGCATATACCTGTAGTGGAGGAAGAGCGGCTTTCAGGTCGCCGATGATTTCTACACCCTGAAGAGAAGAGATTGCATTCATAACCCGTCGCTCTTTAGGAAAGGCTGAAGGCATCACAACTGCATAGGTTTTATCAAGGGAAGAAGGAATGACAATCTCAGAAAAATTACCTTCATACAAATTCAGCTTATCAAGGAAAACACCATACTCAAAGCGCAGTAGCCGTAAATCATGTGTGGCATCACGATTCTTCTGCTCCAGCTGCATCGCATCATCAAGGAGCGGCAGAATAGGTCGCAGAAAAGATGTCAGTCTTGTCTGCAATTCAGGGTAGGAAGGTGATACGAAATACCGCATTCTGCTATAAACACAGGAAGACGCATATGAGGAAAAAATAAGCCGATCAATATCTCCTGCGGCTGTTTTTCCTTTGATTTCCGGCATGAATTGCATAGCGAAGCTATCAAATGCTATACATGAAGATGCTAAAAGACCTTTCTTTCTTTCCATGACAAAAAGAGAAGAAAATGCCCTTGCACTTTCCTCCGTGGGAAAGACAAGAACAAAGCCATTTTCAACCATATCCATCAGACTATGCAGTGTCGCCATGGATAAATTATAGGCGAAAATCGCACAATATGATAACCTCGCGCCATGAAAACATTTACTACTGCACGTGTAATAGTAGTCATCGCAATTGCCCTTTTCAGCTGGCTTTTACTCGGACCTGTCATGGCAATACTTCTGCAGCAGATGACTGAAACGATACCGGAGAGTTTCAAGAGTCAGGGAGAATATGTTTTCATACATATTCCATACATCTTCCTCTTTCTAGCGATACTTCTTGGCTCTCGCCTCATTCTTAAATGTAGTCTGGGTTCTTTTCTTTCTGGGTCATGCGGGCATTTCAGATGGAATCTGTTTCTGAAAACCGGCCTTGTATACATTCTGTTCATGGCCGCTGCAACACCATTTGCTTCAAAGGGGCTCTATGCCAGTGGAGTGAATATCCTCCAATATCTGCTCTCTGCAATTCCTGTACTGATACTCACCCCTATCCAGACATTATCTGAGGAAGTGCTTTTCCGCATATTGCCTCTTCGCCTCGTAACAAAAGAAAAAATGCCTGGAACTGTTATTGAGTCACTTCCTCTTATAATCATATCTGGAATATTGTTTGCACTACCTCATATTGGAAACAGGGAAGTAGCAGAGGCAGAGACTGCGATTCTGCCAATACTCTGCTACTTTTTATGGGGTGCAGGAGCAATGTTCATCTCAATAGCTTCCGATGGTTTTGAAACTGCCATAGCAATGCATACTGCAAACAATCTCTTCATCGCGTTGTTTGTGAATTACGAAGGTTCATCAATGCCGGTAAAGGCTCTGTTCACAGCACCTCAGGCTGGCAGCGTACCGACATTGATTGAAACAGTACTTGTTTTTGGAATTATCTCTTTCTACCTATGGAAAACAGGATTTTACAAACCTCTGTTCATGCCAGGAAAAGGAAAGTAAGGCTATAATTACGCACGTAAGGAGACTACCTTGGCTAAAAAGAAGAAAAGCAAAATAAAACGCCTTCTGATAACTCTTCTCTTTCTTATCATTATCTTTCTGGTTCTCTGTTTTATCACACCAGCTGAGAACGAAGAGAGAATAACAGCAGATGGAGAGATCAGAGGTCTTGAATTACCAGCCCCGATTGAAGGCAATCAGATTATAAAACACACAGGTTATACGCTCTCATACAATGAGGAGTATGAAGTTCCGGCCTACGTTGCCTATGAGCTGACAAAGGATGAGGTACTGGGCGGAGGAGAAAGAAATGACAGCTTCAAGGCTGATGAGAGTGTTCGTACAGGTTCTGCGGAGCTTGATGATTATAAAGGATCTGGCTATGACAGGGGCCATATGGCACCGGCGGCAGATTTCAAATGGTCTAGTGAAGCGATGAGCGATACATTCTATCTCTCAAACATGTGTCCGCAGGATCCATCATTCAACAGAGGAATCTGGGCAGATCTTGAAGCAGTGGTAAGGACCATGGCTTATGACAATGAGAAAGTCTATGTTGTAACGGGGCCCGTACTTACCGATGGTCCATATGAAACTATTGGCGACAACGAGGTCGCAGTTCCCAAGCGCTTTTACAAGACAGTCCTCGACTATACAGATCCGGATATAAAGGCAATAGGATTCGTGCTCCCTAATGAAAACTCCGATAAATCATTACAGAGTTTTGCAATGACAATCGACGAAGTTGAGGAAATCACTGGAATAGACTTCTACCCCGCGCTTCCAGATGATGTGGAAGAAGCGGTTGAAAGCAAAATGAGAACATCGGACTGGAACTTCACACAATTCACAGCAACTGGAGAAACTGCAGATCCTTCACAGTTTGATTACGTCTCTCCAGACACCCCGCTTTCTGAAAAAGTTCTCAATGCTGCTGTCGGAATCTTTGTGGAACTGAAGACAGAAGTGTTCAGTGCCTTGGGTGTAACTGAGATTGCAAAGGCTGTCGGATTAATGTAATTCACCATCCTTTTTCTGCTCACAAAGGAAAAAGGATGCTAATATGCTTTTATGGATGATTTGTTTCAGCTGAATAAGAAACGTCTGGGTTTTGGCCTTATGCGCCTTCCCAAGGATGGAAATGGCAAGATTGATTTGAAAGAGACGTCAGCTATGGCTGATCGTTTCATCGAAAAAGGCTTCACCTATTTTGATACAGCCTATATGTACCAAGGATCGGAGGAAATCTTCAGAGAAGCCATCGGATCAAGGCACCCAAGGGACAGCTATACACTCGCTTCAAAGATGGCAGGATGGGCACTATCTGATGATTTCACGCCGGAGAAGATGTTTGAAGAGCAGCTGAGGAGGACGGGACTTGATTATTTCGACTTCTATCTTCTGCACAACATCAACAAAGAGCACGTGAAGCTCTATGATAAATATGATGTCTGGTCATACTGTCAGAAACTTAAGAGAGACGGGAAAATAAGGCATCTGGGCTTCTCCTTCCATGATACGCCGGAACTTCTCGACAAAATACTGTCAGAACATCCTGAGGCAGAGTTCGTGCAGCTGCAGATCAATTATCTTGACTGGACTAGTCCAAGAGTACAGTCCGGTGGGATTTATGAGGTTGCGAGAAAATACAACAAACCGATTATCATAATGGAACCTGTAAAGGGTGGATTACTTTCCAATCTCCAGCCTCAGATCACAGAGCCATTTGCTAACACGCCGGCATCTTATGCCCTCAGGTTCGCAGCAGGACTGGATGGTGTAATGGCAATTCTCTCTGGCATGAGCACAATGCAGCAGCTTGAGGAGAACGTACGCCTGTTCTCACCTTTCCAGAAATTGTCTGAAGATGAGATGAAAGCTGTACAGGAAGTAAAGAAACGCATTGAAAGCCTGCAGGTCATTGAGTGCACATCCTGTCGCTATTGCACCCCTGAGTGTCCTCAGAAAATAGCCATCCCAGATATTTTCAGAATGCTCAACGATGAAGCTGTAATGAATAACAAGGAAAAGCCAAAAAACGATTACAAGGCGCTGATTGCAGATGGCAAATCCGGAAGAGCATCCAGCTGCATCAAATGCGGGAAATGCGAAAAAGCCTGCCCACAGAAGCTCCCAATCAGGAAATATCTTGAAAATGCAGAAGACAGTTTGATGTAAACAAAAATAACGGCTCATGAAAATCATGGGCCGTCTTGCACAGAATTGAAAACACAAGTATTATCTACTCGTTCATATTGAGCCCAGATGGCGGAATTGGTAGACGCGCTAGTTTCAGGTACTAGTCTCCGCAAGGTGATGGGGGTTCGAGTCCCCCTCTGGGCATTATTCCCTGTTGTTAGTGTTTTTTTTTTCAGAGAAGGTTCCTTATAATACAAATGAAAATTTCTAATACTACTTAGCCAAGATAAAACCTGAATTCTATTTCACTAACTATGAGATTTCGATACTGAAAAGCTTATTTGCGACTTCTTTCTCAGGGCAATCCAAGAGTTTCACAAGATATGTTCACTGACGTACAAAGACTGACATTCCCGAAATTCTTCGATTTCTTCAAATACTCAACATTTACCTTCAAGAATATTATCTTACCCAGAGCCATGTGTATCTTATTGAGCGTCATGCTTTATCAAGAGGAAATCTCCATCATAACTGTAATAAGTCAAGCTGAACTATAGTCTACATGTTTCATTATCCTTTTTTACCGTAACTTAATATGCTATATTCTAAAATAGGTCGGATAACCAAGCCGAACAGGGGCGAGTTCCCCGCCGTAGAGCCAGAGGTAGACCTCTGGCAATTTTTATGAAAGGGGCTTGTCTTGTCTGTATTGTCATCCATATCGATGAAAGCGGAAATATCCAACAAGCTTTTGTCATATTCACCGAAAAAACACGACTTAAGATTGCCTATTGCAGAGATTATCGCTATGCTCAACTTCATGATACGGATACTCTTCCTCGGCGAAGTGACAGGCAGACCGGGAATTACTGCAATCAAGAACGGACTTGCTGCACTCAAAACGGAATATGATATAGATTACACAATTGCCAATGGCGAAGGAATGACAAACGGATTCGGAATCGGAAAAGCACATTCCCTCCAGCTTGGAAAACTCGGCGTTGATACAATAACAGGGGCTGAGAAGCTTTTCTATAAGGTAGATATGGTCGAGTTCGTACCCAAAGCAGGCTTCATCCTGCGTCCTGCAAATTATCCCCCACTCTGTCCTGGGCATGGATATAGACATGTTGTCATCAAAAGCAGGAAGTTCGCCATCATCAACATACAGGGAAATTCAAACTTTCCCAGGCAGAATATACAGAATGCTTTCTTTGCAGCTGATAGCATCCTGAAAAAACTTAAGGAAACAAACCCGGAAGAAATCCCTGTCGTAATCTTCCATGCAGCCACTACTGCCGAGAAAAAGACCATGAAGTTCTATCTTGATGGAAGAGCTGCTGCTGTAATAGGAACACATACAAAGGTTCTCACAGCAGATGAAGATGTGACAGCAAAGGGAACGGCATATATAACAGACACAGGACGTGTCGGCTCATTCATGTCAGCAGGAGGATTCGATCCTGAATCTGAAATCAAGAAGCTCAGGTCCCAGCTTCCAATCAGAAGCCAGGAGTGCTGGAATGATGGAGTCATCCAGGGAGTTGTCGTAAGCATCGATGAAGAAACAGGAAAAGCCACTCAGATTGAGCGTATAATGAAACATATAGAGATAAAGAGGCCTGATAACAGCGCATCATGAAACAGACAGTGACAATTGAAGAAAAAAAAGGAGAAAGAATCATAGCGGGTTGTGACAAATCGCTTTGCGATGGCTGCAAGGCATCCTTTTTCTGCACTTCAAAAAAGGCTTCATTCGATGTTCTGAACCCTGATGAAATTCCTCTTGAAAAAGGAGATCAGGCCATCATTGACATGCCACCAAGAAAAACGCTCTTCACGATATTCATGAGTCTCGGCTTCCCTTTGATTATGTTCATTCCAGGCTATCTCATTGGCAAGGCAATATCTGAAAGTCAGGGCGTTCAGCTTTTGACATCGCTTGCAGGCGTTGCAGTAGGATTCATCATCTCCGCCGTCTTTTTCCGCCTGAACAAGAAGAAATACACACCGGTGATTGTGGAGAAGAAGGAATGAAGAGATTGAAAAAGCTGTCCATTCTCCTGTTCACTGCCCTCCTCGTATCCTGTTCCTTCGTAACAGATGATGAAGGAGAGCATGAAAAAGCCGTATTGCCGGATATAATACTTGAAAACTCCACATACACTCTTGGACAAAGCGGGGAAAGTCCTGTTTATATTGAAAGTACGGAAATGACGTTCTACTCAAAGGACAACCGTGCAACTGTTGAGAACATCTCCTTCATTTCATACGATGAAGAGGGAAACCCATCTGTTGAAGGCAGTGCGGGACATGCAGAGATCAACACGGAGACGAAAACAATGAACCTTTCTGGAAATGTCAGGCTCAGATCCTCCAGTGGTGATATGATGATAGAAGCTGAGAATCTCATATTCGACAGTGAGAACAATGAGATAGAAGCTGATGGAGATGTTAGTGTCAGCTCTGAAGATGGAACATTCAGAGGTTCAGGATTCAGAGGGGATTTAAGGGAGGAAGCATATTCCTTCCAGGTAATAACGGAAGGAATATTTGAACTATGAGAAAAACAGTCCTAACAATGCTCTTGCTCTTCTCCGCGCTCTTTCTCTTTGCTGACAGTATCTCTTTCTCAGGAGGTACAAGTTCAATTGTTCTCCGTAATGGCAGAGAGAACGTCGTGCTCTCAGATGGAGCTGATGTCACAGTCGAATCCATGAACATCCATGCAGATACAATCACGCTGTCTGGAGAGAACTGGAGATATGTGAGCTGTACAGGAAATGCATCCGTTATTGATGAATCAAGGGGAATTGCAATACGTACATCCTCAATATGGTATGACAGGACGGAAGAGAGAATTCTCATCTCCTCTTGGTATGAAATTGATGATACTGTGAATGCTGTAGCAGCTACAGGTGCCGCACTGGAATATAACCTGAACGATGAGAGACTGCAGCTGGACAAGGATGTCTCCCTTCTGAAGGACACTGATGAAAACGGAATAATGCGTTGTTCTGCGGAAAGTGTCATATTCTCACGAGAGGACAACACTCTCCAGCTCCGTGGTTCTGCAACTGTTGACTGGGATGGAGACAGGTATGAGGCAGAGGTAATAAGTGTGGATCTTGATACAGATAGCATTTCTCTTGATGGCAGAATAAGGGGCACGATAAATGGCTGAGCTCGTTGTTGACCACCTTTCAAAATTCTATGGAAGAAAGCATGTCGTGAAGAATGTCTCCTTCTCGATGCAGTCTGGGGACATAACCGGACTGCTTGGACCGAACGGAGCTGGCAAGACCACATCCTTTTACATGATTGTCGGATTCATAAAGGCAGATGGAGGGTCGGTTGTAATCGATGGCCAGAACATCACGAAACTTCCAATGCACAAGCGCTCAAGACTCGGCCTTGCATACCTTCCGCAGGAACCTTCCATATTCAGGAAGCTGACAGTCGATGCAAATATTGATCTGGTGCTGCAGACACAGAAAAACATGACAAAGACAGAGCGCAAAGAGATGCATGAAAAGCTTATAAATGACTTTGGTCTCGACAAGGTCCGAAGACAGTATGGCTATACCCTCTCCGGAGGTGAAAGAAGAAGGACGGAAATAGCCCGTTCGCTTGCAACATCTCCGAAGTTTCTGCTTCTCGATGAGCCTTTTGCAGGTATCGACCCGAAGGCAGTCTATGAAATCAAGCAGATCATCAGAAGCCTTGCAGCAACAGGCATCGGCATTCTGATCACGGACCACAATGTCCGGGACACGCTGGAGATAACCACCACAGCTCACATTATCTCAGATGGTGAGATACTTGTCTCCGGCACAAAAGAAGAGCTTCTTAACAATGAAGAAGCCAAGGAAATCTATTTTGGAAAGGATTTCGATAAGGAGTCCACATGATTTCCCAAGGCCTCGACCTCTCTTTGAAGCAGGAGCTGAAGATAAATGCCCAGCTTCTGCAGACTATGGAGACTCTGTCGCTTTCCACAGAGGAACTCAGGGAGAAGATAAAAAAAGAGGCTGAGACAAATCCTGCAATCATTATTCATGAGAATACAGCATCCTACGACACTCTGGCTTCTCAGTACCGGATGAAAACAGACCGCAGGGAAAACTTTGCAGATGATGCGCCTTTCTTTTCCGATGACAAGGAAGAGTCAAACTGGATAGAAGGAATGGTCAGCAAAAGGGAAACTCTGCAGGAACATCTTCTATCTGAACTGGGAATGATGCAGATGGATGATGATACCAGACGTGCGACTGAGACCCTTATAACATCCCTCGATAGAAATGGATTTCTACCAGCAGAGCCTTTGTTTCTTCTGAAAAAGGAAGAACAGCCATATGCAGAAAAGGCAACTGAAATTCTACAGAGCATGGAACCTGAGGGTGTGGGGGCCAGAAACTGGAGGGAAAGCCTCATAATCCAGGCACGCCTAAAAGGAATGAAGGGTACGGAGCTGGAACTTTTCAAATCCTTTGTGGTGTCTGAACTGGAGAAAATGAAAGCCGGGAAGACAGAACAGGTTGCAAGGGAGCTTGGAATAGAGAAAGAAGATGTGGAAGCAATGTTCTCGTTTCTGAAGACGCTCACACCATTTCCTGGCAGGAAGTATGACGGAGATTATGACGAGTACATTGTGCCGGAACTCTCAATAAAAAAAGATGACAATGGCCATTTAAGACTGCAGCTAAATAAAAATGCCCTGCCACTTGTTGAAATAGATTCCACTTATACAGACATGGCGGCAGAATTCAAAGATGACAAAACAGAAGAAGGAAAAGCTGCGGAAAAATTCATCAAAGAAAAACTTAACAGCGCCTCAAGTCTGATTAATCAGCTGGAAATGAGAGCCAGCACACTCGAGAAAACTGGTGCTGTACTAATGGAAAAACAGAAGGATTTTTTTCTTATGGGGCCAAAGTACATGAAAGGCCTTACAATGCAGGAGGCGGCTGCAGAGGTCGGAGTGCATGAAGCCACGATAAGCCGCATTGCCGCTTCAAAATACATCGACACGGATTTCGGCATCTATCCTATCAGGATGCTTTTCTCAAACAAGGTGGAATCTGCAAGTGGTGAAAACTACTCCAAGAATGCCGTGAAGGAAATCATCAGTGAAATAATAAACACCAATACAACAGGAAAACCTCTTTCTGACCAGAAAATAAGCGACATACTTGCAAAGCGTGGCATCAAAGCAGCCCGCAGAACAGTAAGCAAGTACAGGCATGAGCTGGATATAGACTCTTCATTCGAGCGTTCTAAATGAATCTGTAAAACTCTTTTTTCTGTATTTTCAGACATCTCACGGGAAATACATCCAATATTCTTTTGTGATTTCCCGGATGCTGGGATACAATCTAATCAAGAAAGCATAGAAAGGAGGAAAGCCTATGAATCTTACATTCAGAGGAATCGGATTCACACCTACCGAAGAAGACAAGGAGTTCCTTGACAAGAAGCTAAAGAAGCTTTCATTTGCAGATGACTATCTGCATGATCTTGATATCGTAGCAACAAAGGAAAGCAAGGGCATTGGTTTCCATATCGATGCAACGCTTCATTTTTCATGGAAAAAGGAAAAGGCTGTATCACAGGATGCATATGAACTTTATGAAGGAATCGAGCTGATAGCAGACAAGATACAGGCTGCAGCAAAGAAAGAGAAAGAAAAGACAATGAAGATATAAAAATACTTTTCTTTCATGAGGAGCCTCGCGGGGCTCCTTTTTCTTCACTCGTTACCCATCCCTTCTTTGTGCTATACTCGGGCTATGAAGGAATTCACAGTTCTCGATCTTCTTGACCTGGATTTAAAGGAGCATAATCATCTGCAGCTTACATGCATTGCAGGACGTTCTGGACTTTCAAGGCCCATAAAGAATGCAAAAATAGCCCGTCCTGGCCTTGCTCTTGCTGGTTACTATGTGGCTTTTTCAGGCAACAGCATCCAGCTTATAGGAAGAAGTGAGCAGTCATACATCAACATGCTTGAAGAGCGAAATGAATATGGGAACATCGAAAAACTCTTTGAATACGATGTACCGTGTTTCATTTTCATCGGGGATTACCGGCCTTCAGAGCATTTCGTGGAACTTGCCGAGAAAAAGGCTACAGCAATCCTTTCAACCCCGCTTGAGTCCTCGGATTTTTCCAGACGCCTCTATTCGCAGCTTGATGAGGTCTTTGCTGCTACAATGACCATCCATGGAGTCCTTGTGGAAGTATATGGCATCGGGGTACTCATCACAGGAGACAGTGGAGTCGGGAAAAGCGAGACAGCATTAGAGCTCATAGAAAGAGGACACAGACTCATCAGCGATGATACAGTCAAATTGAAGAACATCTCAGATTCGTTCCTTGTAGGTTCCGGAGAGAATCCGATGCTTGCCCATCACATGGAGATCCGTGGACTTGGCATAATCAATCTGACAAATCTCTTCGGTGTCGGTGCAATAAGGGAAAAAAAGCAGGTTGAGCTTTCCGTATTCCTTGAAGCATGGGATTCCAGCAAGCAATATGACAGAATCGGAGACACACTCACAGATACATTCCTCGGAATCTCCGTGCCAAAGATTGTCATCCCAGTCCGCCCTGGAAGGAATGTCCCTATTCTCATCGAAACGGCAGCAAGGAATGAGAGATTGAAGAAACTTGGATATTACTCATCGAAGGAATTCGACCAGAATGTCCTGAAATGGCTCGAGAGCGAGGCTGCAAGAAAGATGTATTTCAGCAGTGACGATGTCGGTTACGAAGGAGAAAGCGGAATTGATCAGTAAAGACCTTGAAGTATTGAACAGAGCAGGAATACATGCGCGCCCTGCCTCGGAAATTGCAAAAACCGCTTCATCTTTCAAAGCGGACATATTCTTTGAAAAAGACAACATGAAGATCAACGCAAAGTCCATCATGGGTGTGATAACACTGGGGGCAACGTATAAGACGAAAATCCACTG
>CALXYN010000007.1 GCA_944392975.1 uncultured Spirochaetaceae bacterium
AAAGAATCTGATCGATGGAATCCCATTTTTTCTCACACTCTCCAGCAGGAAGCACAAGGCTAGTAACATTCTTAGGCAAATAATGCATAGTATTGCTGTCCGCAACAAAAAGTGCATTATTCATGATATCTTCTAAACTCTCCCAGATATCATCAATATTCGCGCTGCTATATACATCCGTTATCTGACCACTTTTGAGCGGTACGCTGAAAATCCTTTCCATACCATGATAATACCCACCTTGCAAAACAAGGTGAATATCTATCTAATCTATTGCCATGGATCTCTATTTTGATAATGCAGCAACCACAAAAATCTCAGAAAGAGCACTTTCAGCTTATACAGAAACAGCTAGAACGGTCTGGGCGAACCCATCATCCGTACATAAACCAGGACTGGAAGCAAAAAGAAAGCTTGAAGAGGAAAGAACAAAATGTGCCGCTCTCTTAGGAATCAAGAGCGAACAGCTTTTCTTCACTTCAGGAGCTACAGAATCAATCGCAGCAGTATTTTCCTCCCTTCTTTTCACTACTCCTAGGAAAATCATCATATCGAAAATAGAACATGAAGCGCTTGCTTCATGGCTTACCATCCTCAAGCAATATGGATGGAAAACCACAGAACTGAAAGCGAAAAATGGTTTTGTTTCTCCTGCTGAACTGGAGAAAGAACTGACACCGGACACAAAGATGGTAGCTGTAATGGCTGTAAACAATGTCACAGGGGCAATCCAGCCAATAAAAGAGCTCGTCTCAATTGCCCGGGAATATGAGAAAACATCAAAAAGAAAGATATTCTTCTTTTCTGATTCTGTTCAGGCACTTGGAAAAATACCATACAACATGACAGAGCTAGGAATTGATGGAGCGTCGTTTTCCGGCCATAAAATAAATGGCCCAAGAGGTATTGGCATGCTGTATCTTAAAAATCCGTCATCATTCAGACCCCTTGCTCCAGCGGGAGGACAGGAGAAAGGAAAACGCGGAGGAACAGAGAATCTTCCAGCAATCTCGGCACTTAGAGTGGCCATTGAAGAATGGATGGACGGACAGGAAGAGAAAAACCAGAGAGTACAGAGAATGAAGGAAAGTATTATCGCCGCAATAAAGGAAACAGGGTTTGAAATCCTCTCTCCAGAAAAATCTTCTCCGTATATAATCTCATTTTCCTCTTCCCTTCCATCAGAAGTTTATACAAGAATACTCTCTGATAAAGGCGTATATGTATCTTCGGGATCTGCCTGCTCTAACAATGCCAAAGGTGAAGGAGAGAAAATACTTCTTGGTATGGGCATAAGACCGGAGAAAGCAAGGAATGCTGTCCGTATCTCTCTTTCCAACAGTACTACGGAAGAAGAAACAGAGGCACTCATAAAAATCATCAAGGAGACAGGAAATGGCAAGTAAGCTTTATCTTATAAAAGAAGGAGAGATTTCCCTCAAAGGAGGCAACAGAAATCTTTTCGAGAAGCAGCTTAGACACAACATCAAGAACAAGATAAGACCTTATCATTCTGATATCACAAAGCAGAAAGGAAGGCTCTATGCGCGCTTTGCAGAGGATGTTCCAGAAGAGCTGATAGAAAAAGCTCTGAAAACAACACCGGGAATCACCGGTTTTGCAAGAGCCCACAGAGCGGAAAAAAGCATTGAGGGAATCATTGCCAAAGCAAAAGAAATACTTCCTTCATCATCTTTCAAAAACGGAGAAAGCTTCCGTGTGACTGTAAAGAGAGAGGATAAGGCCTTTCCTTTGAATTCACATGACACGGCCTGTGAACTTGCAGATGCTGTATTCTCACTCTTTCCAGACATGACTGTAGACCTTAAGCATCCTGACCATATTCTTACCTGCGAGATAAGAAATGATGTCTATCTTTATACAGGTGAAGAAAAAGGTGAAGGAGGTCTTCCATATGCCACGGCAGGAAAAGGCATGCTGCTGCTTTCAGGTGGTATTGATAGCCCTGTTGCAGGATATATGATGGCAAAACGTGGCATGAAGCTTGATGCGATTTATTTTCATGCTTATCCATATACTTCTGAGATGGCCCTCGAAAAGGTCAAAAAGCTAGCTTCAATCATTGCACCATATCTTGGAGGCCTGAGACTTTTCGTCGTGCCATTCACTGACGGACAGATCCACATACGTGACAATGGTTATGAAGAAGAAGCAACGCTGATGTTCCGTGCTGCTATGATGCAGACAGCAACAAGAATTGCAAAGGAAAACGGTGGAATTTCAATCGTCACCGGAGAAGCCCTGTCGCAGGTTGCCTCACAGACACTGGATGCGATGAGCTTTACTGACAGCATGACTGATCTACTCGTTCTGAGACCTCTTGTAGGCATGGACAAGGAAGAGATCATAGAGAAGGCAATCAGTATCGGATCATATGAGACATCTATTCTTCCATATGAGGACTGCTGTGTTGTGTTCTCCCCAAAACACCCTGTGACAAGACCTGTAAAAGAAGTTGCTAGGCGACACTTTGAGGAACTGAACATGGCCTCAATCATAGATGAGGCTGTGAGAAATACTGCGGTATATGCTTTTGACCCGATGGGAAAGGAAATCAGAGATGAGCATTAAGGGCTTTTTGAAAGCACATCTTCTTCCTGTCGTATCGCTAATTCTGATGCTGCTCTCCTTCTTTGTATCAGTACCCACTGGAGAGATGATAGTTTCACTGCAATGGAACGGCATTGCAATGGTAGCAGTAATGACAATGGTTGTTGCCGGCTTAAAGAAGGAACGCGTCGTAGAAGGAATTGGCAAGGCCGTTGATGCATTTTCCCATACAGCTTCACTTCTTGCATTCTTTGCAGCTTTTGCATTTATTCTCTCTCCTTTCATAACATCGCTTTTTGCTGTTATTGCAATTCTTCCGATTGCCATCAGTATTCTGAAGGAAAAGGAAAGAGAGGAACTGACAAGTTCATTTGCAGCAGTCATAACCCTTGCTGCAATTGCTGGAGGAACAGTTTTTCCAGGTGGCAGCCATCACAATATGGTTCTGCATACAGCACTTGGAGAAACTTCATTTCTTGATACGACACTGCCATATTTCATTGCTTCAATCCCAGTTGTGATCTTGTCAATTCCCATTCTACTCGGGAAAAGGATAACGGAGAAAACATACATAAAAGATGAAGAAAGAGAAGTTGTACAAGGAAACAAGGGCATGAGAATGCTCTATGTATGTTTTGCTTTTATAGCCTTTCTGACATCGTTCTCTCTTTTTAAATGGGTAGACATTGTCATATTCACAATTGCAATATTACTGGTTTTCGACAAAGAAGTATTTCTGAAAGCAGACTATTCCTTCCTGCTTTCAACAATCTTCCTTCTCATTGCAGGAAAATGTCTTTCCCCAATCCTTAATGAGCTTATAGCAACAGGTGAAATGTGGAAATCAATCGTATTGACTGAACTTGTCGGAGGGCTACCAGTTTCGGCACTTCTAACATCTACAGGCATAAATCAGAGGATTCTCTTACAAAGTGTAAATATTGGCTCAGTTGGAACACTGCTATCTCTTCCAGCTCTTACTGCTTTGAAAATCGTAAGAAAAGAACACAGAAAAGCTTTTGCTGTTAAATACAGCATCATTTCCGTACTTCTTCTTGCTGTATTCATTATTGTCTCTGTTTTCATAAATTAACGAAACGCAGGCTTCATCAAGAGGTCTGCGTTCTGCAAATCAAATTGTGTATACTTTTTGCGATAACCACCTTTTTTAAACAAACAAAAGCAATATGAAATGATTTCGACTACAAAATTCTAATAAAATACCAGGCAAACCTGTCATAGATAAATCGATTAAATCATGCAGGAATCCATTACAACAAAGAGAAATAAGAGAAAAGCACTTGCTCATTATCTCGTTTTTCTATAATTTCTTACTGTTATGCTAAAAGTCGGTATCGATGTTGGTTCAACCACTATGAAGGCTGTGGCACTAAGGGAGGATAACACCCTCGTCTACAGTGATTACCAGCGCCATCGTTCCCAGATTATAGAAAAAGGAAGAGAAATGCTTTCCAAAATGATGGAAAGCATTGGGGATGAAGAAGTTACAATTTCATTATCAGGGTCTGCAGGCATGGGTCTTGCGGAAGCCGCTTCTATTCCGTTTGTTCAGGAAGTCTATGCAACAAGAACAGCTGCAAAGACATTCATTCCGGAAACAGACACAATCATTGAACTCGGTGGAGAAGACGCCAAAATCCTCTTTTTGAAACATGGTCTTGAAGTGAGGATGAACGGTACATGCGCAGGCGGTACTGGAGCTTTCATTGATCAGATGGCAACGCTACTAGGCATTGGCATGGAAGACATGAACGAGCTGAGTGAGAAATCAACGGAAATCTATACGATTGCCTCCCGTTGCGGTGTATTCGCGAAGTCTGACATTCAACCACTGATCAACCAAGGTGCGAAAACAGAGGATATCGCTTCATCCATTCTTGTTGCTGTTGTCAATCAGACAATTGCAGGTCTTGCCCAAGGAAGAAAGATTGAAGGAAATGTGGTATATCTTGGAGGACCTCTCACATTCATACCACGTCTCAGGTACTTCTTCGATGAAGCTATAAAGACAAAGGGAATCTGCCCTGAAAATTCTCTTTATTATGTGGCAATGGGATCAGCCCTTTCTCCAGGTGGAAAGGTCATGAAAGTTTCCGATGTCATCAAAGCGCTCGAAAGCTACAGAGGAAAATCAAGCTTCATAAAACTTGAACCCCTTTTTAAATCAAAAGAAGAGTATGAGGAATTCAAAGCTCGCCATGCAAAGGCTTCGGTACCTGTAAGGGATCCACGTACTTATTCCGGAAGAGCATACCTTGGAATCGATGCGGGTTCTACTACAATCAAGACCTGCCTTCTTGCGGAAAACGGGGACTTGCTGCTTTCAAGATACAGTCCAAATAATGGCAATCCCGTACAGGCAATACACTCCTTCCTTTCATCTCTCTATGAGGAATTCCCAGACATCACGATAGCTTCATCCGCTTCTACCGGATATGGAGAGGATCTGATGAAGTCCGCATTCTCTCTCGATTATTCGCTTGTAGAGACAGAGGCACACTTCATCGGAGCGCAGCACTTCATGCACGATGTGGATTTCATCATCGATATCGGAGGACAGGACATTAAATGCTTCCGCATTCGTGATGGTGTCATTGACGATATATTCCTTAACGAGGCATGTTCATCCGGATGTGGCTCATTCCTGCAGACATTTGCAAACGCGCTTGGCAAATCTGCTGAAGAATTTGCAAAGCTTGCAATCACAGCAGAATCTCCGGTAGACCTCGGCTCAAGATGTACAGTCTTCATGAATTCATCTGTAAAACAGGCTCAGAAAGATGGTGCCTCTGTCAATGATATCTCGGCAGGACTTGCAATCAGTGTTGTCAAGAATGCCCTGTATAAAGTCATCAGAACATCCAATCCAGAAGAACTTGGAAAGAGAATCGTCGTTCAGGGTGGAACCTTCCTCAACGATGCTGTGTTAAGAGCGTTTGAAAAGGAACTTGATCTTGAAGTTGTCAGGCCACAGATTGCAGGCCTCATGGGTGCTTATGGAGCGGCTCTGTATTCTCAGATTATGGCTAAACGTAATGATTTGAGAATCTCAAGCATAGTCAAGAAAGAAGAACTCGATGCCCTCACCCATACTGTAAAGAACATAAGGTGCGGAGGGTGTACAAACCACTGTCTGCTTACAATCAATTCATTTGGTTCAAAGAGACGCCTTATTTCTGGAAACAGATGCGAACGCCCTATCACAGGCAAAGCTCCGGCTTCAGAGGATATCTACAATCTCTATGCCTATAAGCAAGAACTTCTGGAAGGTTACAGACAACGGAAAGAAGGAACAAAAGGAACACTGGGCCTTCCACTTGCGTTGGGAATCTATGAGTTGTTGCCTTTCTATGTGACACTATTCCAGAGTCTTGGATATGACACTGTAGTATCCCCGTTCTCATCGAGGAATCTGTATATTCATGGACAGGCTTCAATCCCATCAGACACCGTGTGTTTCCCGGCAAAGCTTATGCATGGACATGTACAGTATCTGGTTGACCAGAAGGTCGACAGGATCTTCATTCCATGTTCAAGCTACAACATCGATGAAAGGAAGGGAAACAACCACTTCAACTGTCCTGTAGTCGCATATTATGGAGAAGTTATCAAGGGAAATCAGGATCTGGAGGGTATTCCTCTTACGCTTGGCTATCTCTCCCTTGAGCACAAAGGACACCTCGCAAAACGTATTGCTGAACTTTTTGATGTGAAAAAGCACGATGCTGTGAAAGCTGTCGATAAGGCCTTTGCGGAACTTGAATCCTACAGAAAAAAAATCACTGAAAAAGGAGAGGAAATCATAAAGCTGTCCAGAGCGGAGAAGCGTCCTATCATCGTGCTTGCAGGAAGGCCATACCATACAGATCCGGAAATCAATCATGGAATTGACCGCATGATTGTCCAGCTTGGAGCATCCGTAATAACAGAAGATTCGATTGCTCCGCTTACGGATAAAGGAAACTATGGCGTCCTCAATCAGTGGACATACCATGCGAGAATGTACGATGCTGCCCGTTACGTAAGAAACGAAAAGGATATGAATCTTGTTCAGCTTGTCTCATTCGGCTGTGGTCTGGATGCAGTCACAACTGATGAGGTGAAGGATGTCCTGAGAGAAAAAGACAAGATATACACACAGATAAAGATTGATGAAATTACAAACCTCGGAGCGGTGAGAATCAGGATGAGAAGCCTCTTTGCTGCTCTGGAGATGGAAGAAGAGAATGGAGAAAAGAGTATTCACTGAGGAGATGAAGAAGGAAGGCTGGACGATAGTCGTGCCTAATATGTCTCCAATACATTTCAATATCATGAAGAGGATTTTCCTCAACCATGGCTTCAATGCCCTGCTTCTTGAGAATTCCTCTCCTTCAGTCATTCAGGAAGGCCTCAAATACGTGCACAACGATATGTGTTACCCATGTCTTCTCGTTATCGGACAGATGATAGACGCAATACATCGAGGTCTTGTGGATAAGGATCATGCAGCCCTCATAATCTCTCAGACAGGAGGTGGCTGCAGGGCTTCAAATTATTACTTCCTGCTTCTCAAAGCACTCGAAAGAGCTGGACTTGGAAACATTCCTGTAATATCTGCAAACCTTCAGGGAATGAATTCAAACCCAGGCTTCAAAATCACATTTCCGATGCTTGTCCAGGCTTTCACGGCTCTCGTCTATGGAGACCTCATAATGCTTCTGTCCAATCAGACGAAACCATATGAGATCAACAAGGGAGACACCGATGCCATGATAGAAAAATGGACAGCCATACTTGGAGACTGCTATGAGAAAAACAGAGGATACTTCTGGGGCAACATGAAAAAGAAGCTCAATCAGATATCCGATGATTTCGCCTCTATTCCTGTAAAGAGGGTTCCACGTGTCAAAGTCGGTGTCGTTGGCGAAATCTATATGAAGTATTCGCGCCTAGGAAACAGCAATCTGCAAGGACTTCTTGAGGATGAAGGCTGCGAGGTAATGCTGCCACCGATGATGGGCTTTGTTCTCTATTGTTTCTCAAATGGCATCAAAGACGAGGAATACTATGGCGGAAGAGGAAAATATGCATTCATTATGAAGCATTTCGGCATGCCGATTCTTTCAATCGTTGAGAAATGGTCAGATGAGGCTGTGAAGCGTCACAAGGAATTCCACCCCGCCGCCACATTCAAGGAACTTGAGAAATATGGAGAGAGATTCATTGATCGTGGATGCAAGATGGGAGAAGGCTGGCTGCTGACAGCAGAGATGGTGGAGCTTATCGAAAAAGGCTATGACAACATAGTATGTACGCAGCCCTTTGGCTGCCTTCCAAATCATATCTGTGGAAAAGGCATGATAAGACCATTGAAGGAAGCATATCCAGATTCCAACATCGTACCAATCGATTATGATCCTTCAGCAACTAAGGTAAATCAGGAAAACAGAATCAAGCTGATGCTTGCAGTTGCAAAAGAAAAGCTTGAAGCGTGATCAGAGCACGCTCTGGACTTTGTTCAGAGCGGCTTTGACTGTCTTGTCCATATCGTAGTATGCATAATCTGCTAAACGACCACCAATAATGAGCTTGCCATCAGCTTCTGCCATTGTCCTGTAAATACCATATAGATCTTTGTTTCTCTTATCATTTACAGGATAAAAAGGCTCTCCTGTCTTTTCATAGTCCACAGGATACTCACGGCTGATCCAGGAGACAGGAGAAGAAGAATTCTCAAAATGCTTGTGCTCTATTATCCTGGTCCAAGGTGTCTCCTTGTCAGTATAGTTCACTACAGCGTTTCCCTGGAAATTCTCTGTTTCCAGCCTTTCCTCCTCGAAAATTTCAGAGCGGTATTCAAGCTTTCCTTCTCTATAACCGAAAAGTGAATCTAGGCAACCTGTGTAGAGAACGATATCTGCCATTTCATCCCAGCGTTCACGCTCTGGAACATAATCTGTATCCAAAAGAATATCAGCACCATCTATAAGTCTTTCCGCAAGTGCTGTATACCCTTCATCTGGAATACCCTGGAATCTGTCGGAGAAATAGTTGTTATCATATGTGAAACGGACTGGAAGCCGTTTGATTATTTCTGGAGGGAGCTTTGTGCAAGGACGTCCCCATTGCTTTTCCGTGTACCCTTTTACCAACGTATCATAAATGTCCCGTCCAACAAGGGAAATAGCCTGCTCTTCCAGATTTTCAGGAACTCCTTTAACTTCCTTTCTCTGCTCCGAGATAATCCTCATAGCCTCCTCCGGTGTCGAGATATCCCACATTCTGGCAAAGGTGTTCATATTGAAAGGCATGTTATAGATATGTCCATGAAAATTCGCAATAGGAGAATTTATGAAAGGATGGAAAGGCACAAGACCAGTCACATAGTCCCAGATCTCTTTATCAGAAGTGTGAAAGATATGAGCGCCATAGCAATGAATCGTGATTCCATCACGTTTCTCAGTATAGATATTCCCGCCAATGTGAGAACGCTTCTCAAGCATCAGAACAGATTTTCCTCTTTTAAGTGCTTCATGCGCAAAAACATCACCGTAGAGGCCTGTACCGACAATAAGTATATCGTAGTGATTTCTCATAGCTCCTAAGTATTATACACAATTGCGGGGAACAAAGAATCCTCCCGAAGGAGGACTCCATCAATGAAGGACAATATGCATCTTATCCTTGATTTCGGCAATGTTCCTGTTTCCGATTTCATTGGCTTTTGCAGTCCCTGAGTGAATGATATCCTTCACTTCATCAAGATGCGCTTCATAATAATGGCGCTTCTCCCTGATAGGATTAAGTATTTCATTCATCTTCTTCATTAGAAGCTTTTTACAGGCAACACAGCCAATCTCTGCATTCTTACACATCGAACATACATTTCCAGCTTCTTCAGGATTAAAGGCCTTGTGATATGTATATACAGTGCAGACATCAGGATTGCCAGGGATCTTCACTGAAATTCTGTTTGTATCGGTGACTGCATTCCTGATTTTCTCATTCAGCACATTCTCATCATCGGAAAGATAGACAGCATTTCCCATGCTCTTTCCCATCTTTGCATTGCCATCAAGACCAGGAAGTCTGGATACGCTTGAAAGCTTATATTCAGGCTCCGTGATTGATGTACCATAAAGATCATTGAACTTCCTTACAATCTTACGGGCAAGTTCAATATGAGGAATCTGATCCTCTCCTACAGGCACAAGATCTGCATTACAGAATGTGATATCAGCAGTCTGAGATACAGGATAGCCAAGGAAGCCATATGTAAGCTCTTTGTATCCGTAATTCTTTGCTTCGGTCTTTATCGTTGGGTTATGTCCCAGCTGATTGACTGTGACAAGCATCGAATAGAAAATAGTAAGCTCTGCAATTGAAGGTATCATCGACTGCTGAACGAATGTAACCTTTTCAGGGTCAAGCCCAACAGCAAGGTTATCCATTGCCACATCGTAAATCGATCCATTGATGAGCTCCGGATTGCTGAAATGAGTTGTCAGAGCCTGTACATCAGCAAGAAGGATGAATTCCTCGTAATCATCCTGAAGCTGGACACGTGATAACAAAGAACCAGCATAGTGACCAAGATGGAGTTTTCCCGTAGTTCTATCGCCTGTAAGAATCCTTTTTTTCATAAATCAGTCCTTTTTGCAGTTACTGCATGCACTTCCTTTATGGTCTGTGCAATAATATCCTGAACCATGATAAACAACGGCAGGTGCCTCTGAGAATACTCTTTCAGCAGGGCTCTTGCAATCAGGACATACATCGTGGTCGGCATCTTCGGAAAATCCTTTGATTACCTCATAATCCTTACCACAGTTTGTGCATTTATATTCATAAAGCGGCATATCATATCTCCTTCGTGAGCAAAGTGCTCATTTTATCAAAAGGCAATTCATATCCTGAGATTCTGAGTACGGAATTCTCATATCTGAAAATACCGGAAAGCGCCCTGACGTCAAGAGGCTCCCCATTTCTTCTCACTTCCTGAATAAGAAGATTCCGGAGGAATGTGCAAAGCGTACGCGCACTCTGCTCGTTCTCCATTGAAATCTCCCCTGAAATGGAAAAACCTGATTCATCAACATCCTCGACATAGAGAATGATACGATTCATCTTATCCAGTGTTTCCTTTGGAAGATCGAAACCCAGAGATGGCAGGGTCAGAGGAGAATTCATATAGAGAGCAGCATACGAATTCTCCATTTTAAAAGCTGTTTCCTCTTCAATCATTATCTCTGAGCTGTCATACAAAGAAGTATAAGCGCTGTCATAATCCGAGGTTGTGAAGAGAATTATTCCATCCTTAGGGATACCTGCAGAAACACCAAGCGCTTTATTCACATAGTGTTTCTGACCTGCGTTCCGGCCTCTGACAAAGCCAGAATCCCAGATTAGGAGAGTACCGACTTCTGTAGATGAAAGCCTGCCATTCACCGTTCCAGTCACATCCCAATCAGACAAAGCAAGAGGATAAGCATCATTTCCCGGTGTAAGTTCCAGAGCGATGAAATCAATACGCTCCATCGTCTCTCCTGAAGGAAGAATGGATGAGGCATCTGTCGTTCTCAGCAAAGCAGTATTCAGCGTAATAACAGCACTTCCCTCTTTTCCCATGTGCATCAGAGCAGAGGTATCATCTCTCCATGTATACACACAGGATGAAAGAAGCACTGTTACAATAAGAATGACAGCCAGTTTCCTTATCATGCCTTTACGACGCTTATAACTACTGTCTCATCTCCGATTTCAGTGCTGCAGCCATCATTTTCAGCAAATGATAGAGAATCTGAGAGTGTCTCATCATTGATATATGTTCTGAACTCCTCTACAGCTTTTCTGAGGTTCTCTCCTCCCCAGACAGTAAGATTGATATGATCTGCAACCTCGAAGTCCTTCTCCTTTCTCTCTGTCTGCACGAAACGTACAAGGTCTCTTGCAATTCCTTCAAGAAGGAGGCTCTCAGTGATCTCTGTATCATATCCGACAGTGATTGATCCCTCATTCAGGACCTTCACATGCTCTTTCTCGGCTCTCTGTACAACGAGATCTCCCTCTGTAAGCGCAATCTCACCATCAGAATACTTAACTGTATAAGCAGTGCCGTCAAGAATGGAAGAGATTGTCTCTGAAGAGAACTTCTGAATCTCTGCAGCAACCTCCTTCATATTCTTTCCAAGCTTTGAACCAAGAACCTTGAAATTAGCCTTTGCAGAATATGTGACAATCGAAGATTCATCACTTCTGATTGTTACTTTCTTAACATTAAGCTCTTCAGCGATGATGGAAGAGTTATCCTCCAGTATCTTTCTATCCTCTTCCTTGCGATCAACGATGAGGAACTCAGAAAGCGGCTGTCTGATTTTGATGTTCGAGGAGGAGCGGAGCGCACGACCCATGGCAATGGTTTTCATTGTCAGGCTCATCTCATTCTCCAGCTTCTCATCCCTTTCGCTTTCGTTATATGCAGGATAATCACAGAGATGCACAGATTCCTTCATGTCATCGGTGCGAAGATTGAGATAGATGGCATCTGTGATAAAAGGAACAAAAGGAGCTGCTGTCTTTACAAAGGTAAGAAGAACACGATAAAGCGTATCGTAAGCCTCTTTCTTGTCTCCATCATTCTCAGATTTCCAGAATCTTCTTCTGGAGCGTCTGATGTACCAGTTGTTCAGATCATCAATGAAAGCTGTGAGCGCAGAACAAGCTGCCTGGACATCATAACTATCCATAGCATCAGAGACAGTTCTTACAAGCTTGTTAAGATCTGAGATAATCCATCTATCAAGCGAATTCTGAAGCTTCTCATAAGGAGTGGAAGATGGTTCATAACCATCGATGTTCGCATATGTCACAAAGAAGGAATATGCATTCCAGAGAGGGATCAGAAGGCTCTTGAGCACATCTTTCACGATTTCATCTGAGAATTTGAGATCATCAGCTTTGACAAGTGTGGAATCAATAAGCGCAAAGCGCAGAGCATCGGCTCCATACTTGTTTATAATCTCCATTGGGTCCGTGAAATTTCGTTCGCTCTTGCTCATCTTCCTGCCATCTGCAGCGAGAACGATTCCACTGACGATACAGTTATAGAAAGCTGGCTTTCCGAAAAGTGCAGCGGCAAGAATTGTCAGCGAATAGAACCATCCTCGAGTCTGATCAAGTCCTTCATTGATGAAGTCTGCAGGGAAGATTGATTCAAACCTTTCCTTGTTCTCAAAAGGATAATGTTCCTGTGCATATGGCATAGAACCTGATTCAAACCAGCAGTCAAGGACGTCAGGGATTCTTCTCATTGTACCCTTTCCATCCGGAGATGGCCATGTAAGCTCATCGACATACTGTTTGTGAAGATCCTCAACCTTCTTTCCGCATTTCTTTTCAAGCTCTTCTACAGAACCAATGACCTCGATGTAGTCTGAGCCATCACACTTCCAGACTGGAATCGGATTACCCCAGAACCTATTGCGGCTTATTGCCCAGTCTCTGGCACCTTCTAGCCACTTGCCAAAGCGGCCATACTTGATGTGATCAGGGACCCATCGGATCTGATCATTGCACTCGAGCATTGTTTTCTTGATTTTCTGGATATCCACAAACCAGCAGCTCATTGCACGATAAATCAAAGGCATATGAGTGCGGTAGCAGTATGGATATGCATGGAGATAATTTTCCTTCTTTACCAGGCTTCCATGCTCTTTGAGCCACTGGATGATGTCCTTATCGGTATCTTTTACGAAACGACCCTTGAAATCTGGAACCTCATCTGTGAAACGGCATTCAGCATCGATCGGGCAGACAACAGGGATACCAGTTCCCTTAAGCACATTATAGTCATCCTCACCAAAACCCGGAGCGGTATGAACGATACCACAACCATCTTCTGTTGTGACGTAATCACCACAAACAACAATGAAGGCACCTTTTTCCTTGAGGGAAGCAAAGTATGGGAAGAGAGGCTCGTAAGTTCTACCCTTGAGCTCACTGCCCTTCATTCTGGCTACAATCTCACAGCCCTTGCCATCCTTGTAGTATTTTCCAAGGAGTTTTTCAGCAAGGTAGTAATAATCACCACCATCATCATCCTTTACCTTTACGTAGTCGATATCTGGACCTACAGCAAGAGCAAGGTTTGAAGGAAGAGTCCATGGTGTTGTTGTCCAGGCAAGGAAGTATGTATTTTCCTCACCATCTGCCTTGAAACGGACTGTCACAGCAGGATCTGTTACATCCTTATAGCCTCCGAGGCTAACTTCCATATTGGAAAGAGGTGAAGCAAGCTGTGGTGAATATGGCAGGATGTTGTAACCTTCATAGATTAGACCCTTGTCATAAAGTGTCTTGAATACCCACCATACAGACTCCATGTAATCCTTGTCCATTGTGCGGTATCCATGCTCAAAGTCCACCCAGCGGCCCATTCTCGTGATTGTATGCTTCCATTCGCTTGTATATCTGAGAACGATTGAACGGCATGCCTCATTGAACTTGGCAACGCCATAATCCATTACCTGGAAGTATCCTTTGATTCCCAAAGTCTTCTCAACCTCAGCTTCAACAGGAAGGCCATGGCAATCCCAGCCAAAGCGCCTGATTACCCTCTTGCCCTTCATTGCCTGATAGCGAGGAACGGCATCCTTGATGGTACCAGGTACAAAATGTCCGAAATGCGGAAGTCCTGTCGCAAACGGAGGTCCGTCATAGAATACATACTCATTGTCTGCGGGACGCTGCTTTATAGATTTATCGCAGATGTCATTATCTTCCCAGAATTTCAGGATATCTTCTTCCATCTTAGGGAAATCAACTTTGTTGCTTACAGGTTTGAACATCTCTATTCTCCTACCGGTTTAATATACAGAAAACATGCCGTCACATTCAAGCTTTATTAACAATAGCATGTTCCATCAAAAAGGCCCGTGTTTCCACGAGCCATATCAAATAAGCAAGAGATGAATCAGATTTCGATGCTAGGAAGAACAGGAAGGCCATGCCATCAAGAGAATCATTAATTGCACCAATTACATTCTGTCACACTGAGACATATGAAAATGTATTCTGCTTTTTTCTCAATCTCTCAGCAAAGTGTGGTAGAAGGGAGAACCAGCCACTAGAGATGAAGCATGCACTCATGATTTGATATTCAAGCTTGGTCATGATTCTGCTATTCTTTCAGTATGCGGATGAAGTTTTCCAAAGACATTACAGAACTTGCAACGGTTTTCAATGAATCTGGATTCTCTCTTTATCTTGTGGGAGGCGCTGTAAGAGACTATATCCTCGGCAAGGAAAACAATGATTATGACTTCACAACCGATGCAGAGCCACAGGATGTCAAGAAACTCTTCAAACGCACGATAGATACAGGGATAAAGCATGGTACTGTTACTGTCATCTTCCATGGCCATCACTATGAGATAACCACATTCCGCACAGAAGGAGACTATCTGGATTCAAGACATCCAGAGAGCGTGCATTTTGTAAAATCATTGGAAGAGGATTTGATGCGACGTGATTTCACCATCAATGCATTCGCGGCCTCTCTCCCAGATGGAAAGATTATAGACCTTCATGACGGGATGAAGGATTTACGTCATAAGACAATAAGGGCAATCGGGAATCCGGAAAAGCGATTCAAAGAGGATGCACTCCGGATGATGAGAGCAGCACGATTTTCATCACAGCTTGGATTCAGAATCGAAAAAGAGACGCTCAAGGCAATGCATGAGCTTCACGGCACAATAACACATGTATCTGCAGAACGAATCAGGGAAGAACTCTGGAAACTTGTGAATGGAAAGAATCCGAGAAATGGACTGGAAGCCATGAGAGAGACAGAGATCATGGATGAAATACTGCCAGAACTTTCAGAAACATATGGTTTCGAACAAGGTGGAATGCATCGAGAAACTCTCTATGAACACCTAGTGCTTGCTCTCGAATGTGCCAGAGATCATGACTATTCCCTTACTGTAAAGCTTGCAGCCCTTCTCCATGATATAGGAAAAGTAAGAACAAGAGAGGAAGGAGACGGAGAAAGGGAGTGGACATTCTATGGACATGATACAGTCTCTGCAGAGATGGCAGACAGAGTCTTCCGCCGTCTGAAAGCTTCAAACGATGAAAGAGAAAGTGTTGTACATCTAATCCGCAACCATATGTTTTCATATACTCCGGACTGGACGGATAGCGCAGTAAGAAGGTTTATAAACAGAATAGGAACCGAGAATATTAATTCACTGTTCTTCCTACGTGTCTGTGATATATCAGCGACAGTCGGACATAAGCCAGTACCAGATAATCTCCTTGCATTTTCAGAGCGAATAAATGCAGAACTCGACAAAGAAAACGCACTGACAATTAAAGATCTCAGGATTAATGGGAACAGGCTTAGGGAGCTGGGGATAAAACCAGGGCCTGCTATGGGAGAAATATTGAAGCGTCTCCTCGATGAAGTGATAGAGACGCCTGAAAAGAATAATGAGGATTATCTTGAGAAAAGGGCAATCAGCCTCGCTCAATCCCTAGAGCAATAAGAGCCATCCGGGCGGCAGCCTGTTCTGCGGCTTTCTTGTTTCTTCCCTCGCCTGGACCAAAGACCTTTGTTCCCATCTCAACATTGACACGGAATGTCTGAGCATGATCAGGCCCTGTCTGAGAAACAATCACATAGCGAGGCACCTTGCCACGACGTTTCTGCAGATATTCCTGAAGCTCGGTCTTATAATCCTTGTAACTGAGCTTGTTCTCAAGCATCTTCTCAACCTGCTGAGGAATGAATGAAAGCACAAAGCGCTTTGCCGTATCCAGTCCCTGATCAAGGTATAGAGCGGCAATGACGGCCTCAAGCGCATCTGCAAGAATCGCCTTCTTCATCATACCCTGCTGACTGCGTTCTCCTCGCCCGACAAGTATGTACTTATCAAAATGAAACGACATCGCAATCTCGGAAAGGCTTTCTTCTGAAACAACGACCGCTTTGATTTTCGAGAACTCACCTTCATGAAAACGAGTAAAGGAAGAGAAGAGATACTCAGCCGTAATCATGCCGAGAATACTATCTCCCAGAAACTCAAGGCGCTCGTTGTTATCAACTTCACCCTTGCACTCATTGGCATAGGATGTATGAGTAAAAGCAAGATTGAGCAATCTGTAATCCTCAAACTTGAGTCCGAGGCTTTCTGTGAATGAAAAAAGCTCCCCTTTTCTCTCAGTGGAGAGCGCGGGAGCCTTCTCTAAGTAAGAGAGCAATTTAGTTCAGTTCCTTTGCAAGGTAGCGAACGGCATCTCCTACCGTCTCGAACTCATTTGCCATATCGTCAGAAATCGTGATGCCGGTCTCTTCCTCAATAGCGTAAACAAGTTCATAAGTATCGAGGCTGTCTGCTCCAAGGTCCTTGCGGAAATTTGCATCCATTGTAATCTTCGCCGGATCGATGTTCAGCTTCTCAACTACAAGTGCCTTTACTTTCTCGAATACTTCATTCTCAGTCATTGTTTACTCCTCGTCTTTGACTACAACCGGTTTTCCTGCATAGTAGCCACACTTAGGGCATACACGATGCGAAGGAATAAGGTTTCCACATGTCTGGCACTCTGAGAGAGTCGGTGCCGAGAGCTTCATGTTAGCAGCTTTCCTGGATGCTGCCTTAGACTTGGATGTTTTATACTTAGGCGTTGCCATTTTTCACCTCTCTATTCTGTAATACCATCCGCCGATGGTAACAGAAGAGACCATTACCGTCAATATCGGATACTGTAAGAACATAACTTGAATCAAAACTCTCCGTCAAGTAGCCATTTCAATTAATGATACCATAGCAGAAAGAAAGAACTCAACCATAAGTTTTCCAAGCAAACCAGATGCTGATTCACACCAGCTATATCTTCACTATATTGTTGTAATCATGAATAGCGAAAGAAAAGCAGAAAGACCGGTTCTCCTTGTTTACTTACCGATTGTCTTCATCATTCCCTGGACAATCTGGATTTTAATGAATGAAAACGGTTTGTATGGAAAACCTATCTACATGATGGTTTCTGCTATTCTCATGTGGACACCTGCCCTAGCTTCATTTATCTGCCATGTTATTTTCAAAAGAAAAACGATTGCCTTTTCATGGAAGCCACATGTGAAAATGAACGCAAAATATTACATCCAGAGTATTTTAATACCAGTCTTGCTAACTATTACAGGCACGATTGTTTTCTTTTTGTGTTTTCCCCAATCCTTTTCTTTCAAGCAATTTGAAAGCATAGATATCCCATTGTCACCTTCGGTATATATTCTCTTGATGCTTTGCACTGTAATTCTCAGTGCAGTCATCAATATGTTCTTTGCACTTGGAGAAGAAGCCGGGTGGAGAGGCCTTTTATACCCCATTCTGAAGAACAGGATGGGAACCGTGCAATCATGCATTGTCGGAGGTGTAATATGGGGACTCTGGCATACTCCAGTCAATGCAAACGGATACAACTATGGCACAGCGTATCCAGGCTATCCATGGTTCGGTATCCCTACAATGTGTTTGTTTTGCATTGCCATGGGCATATGGTGCATGTATCTGGCAGAAAAGACAGGATCCATATGGGCTCCTGCCCTGTTTCATGGAGCTGTGAATGCTGTCGCAGCCATCGGAGTCCTGTTCCTAAACGATGCTTCCCTGATGCTTTTGGGGCCCACGCTTTCGGGTATTATCCCCTCACTCATAAGTCTTTTGTTTTTCATTCCATTTGCCAGAAAGAAAAGCCATATTCCCTATGGAAAATAATCAAAGAGCGCGCATAATATGCAGGTATGAAGCGCTCATATGAAATCGATATGTGTTCAGGTCCCCTGCTTCCAAAAATCCTGCTCTTTTCCGTACCGTTGATGCTCTCAGGAATTCTGCAGCTGTTATTCAATGCTGCAGATATCATTGTCGTAGGACAATTCACTGGAAGCCAGGCAATGGCAGCAGTAGGTTCTACTGGTTCCCTTAACAACCTTATCATAAACATTTTCCTTGGTTTCTCAATTGGCAGCAGTGTTCTCATGGCCCGCTATTATGGAGCTAAGGAAGATGGAAACATAAAGGAACTGGTACATACATCAGTGCTACTGGCTATTATCAGTGGCTGTTTTTTAATTGTCATAGGTATAATACTTGCCCGTCCTCTGCTTTCACTTATGGGAACTCCGGATGATGTTATAGATCAGGCTGTGCTTTACATGCGGATAGTATTTCTTGGCATGCCCGCACTCATCACATATGACTTCGGCGCAGGTATTCTGAGAGCTATAGGAGATACAAGGCGTCCTCTTGTCTATCTTTTCACAGCTGGTATCATCAATGTCTGTCTCAATCTTTTCTTTGTCATCGTATTCGGCCTTGGTGTGGCAGGAGTTGCCCTTGCGACAATCATCTCCCAATACACATCTGCAATTCTTGTATTAAGATGCATGATGAAAAGCGATAGCTCATATAAGTTGTCAATCAAAGCTTTACGGATAAACAAACAGAAGCTGAAACAAATAATCAGAATAGGTCTTCCTGCAGGTATACAAGGCGCCGTATTCAATATCTCAAACGTACTTATACAATCCTCGATAAACTCTTTCGGATCCATTGCAATGGCTGGAAATACTGCGGCATCCAACATTGAGGGATTTGTCTATACATCGATGAACTCGCTCTATCAGGCCTCGACAAGCTTCACAAGCCAGAACGTCGGAGCGAAGAAAACAGAGAGAGTTGTACCTGTTCTTCTTACATGTCTGGGAATTGTTACTGCCGTTGGTTTGATATTATCAAGTATAGCCGTTGGCTTTGGAAGAGAACTTCTCGGTATCTATTCTTCTGATGCATCGGTTATAGAATATGGCCTGCAGAGACTGCACGTCGTCTGTTTCACGTATTTTCTTTGCGGTCTGATGGATGTTGCATGCGGCTCTATACGAGGCATGGGATATTCTATCACCCCGACAATCGTTTCCCTCACAGGAGCCTGTGGTCTCAGGATTCTCTGGATTTACACGGTATTCAGGGTAGATCATACTCTTTTCAACCTTTACCTTTCCTACCCTGTTTCATGGTTAGTCACATTCATTGCACATATAATCTGCTTCATTGTTTTTTACAGGAAATGGAAGCATGGAAACACAAAACAGCACAAGCTATTCAGAATGGCAATGCATTCAAGTCACTAGGAGACCGATATGAAAGTTATAATCAACGGAAAGGAATTCACAGCAGAACTTTCAGAAACGAAGGCTGCAACAGAGTTTTCAGAACTTCTTCCACTCACATTTGAAATGGAAGAACTGAATGGAAATGAGAAATGCCGTTATCTGTCGAAAAAGCTCACAGAAGAAAGCAAAAAAGTCGGGAAGATTGAAAAAGGAGATATTATGCTCTTCGGAAAATCCTGCCTTGTTATTTTCTATAAATCATTCGAGACACCATACAGCTACACAAGAATCGGAAAGATCCTGAACCCGGATGGACTCGAAAAAGCTGCCGGAAGCTGGGATGCAGAAGTATCTTTCAGAGAATGAGAAACCGGGCTCAGAAGAGCCCGGAAATTGTTTTAGTTTCTATAGTCAAGATATTCACGGCTTACGGAAGCCACAACACCTGTTCCTGAGATATCAATCTCATATGCATAATCACCGATGATGGCCTTTGCTTCATACCAGTAGCGTCCGTCATCAAAATCCTCCCATACAGAGAGACGTTCCACATCCTCCCCAAGGATATCCATTGCAATATTTTCCACTTCAGCATCACTGAGACGGGCATCTCTATCTCCACTGATTCTGCCACGGAGTGACCAGGAAGCCTTGAGAATCACACCATCATTTCCATTTATTTCATACTCATATTCAGAATCATCTGAATTGAACTCAATTTCATAAACAACACGGCCATGGTCCCTGTCCATCTCTGTTCTAAGGCGAGATACATCATTCTCTGAAAGGTTTGCATCTCTGAGTGCGATATTTTCTGCCCCTGCCCTGTCAACTGAACCTGAAGCTGAAGGAGTTCTTCTTACTTCCTCATAATCAAAACCCACAATGCGGCCGCTCTCGCTGTCTATTGAATACTCCCACTTACCTTCATCGCTACGGAATTCCACGTCATAAAGCAGACGTCCGTCATCTCTATCAGGATGGGAATTAAGCCATGCTGCCTCCTCTCTTGTGATTCCTGCATCAGAAAGAGCAATGCCAACAGCCTCTTTCTCTGTTACAGCTGCGAAAGCCATTCCCATTGTCATAGCAACCAGTGATACTGCGATTGTCTTCTTTATCATTCTTTTCATTTTTTCCTCCACACTCAGAAAGATAACACATCAACATTAAAGAAAAATGAGAAAATAAACTGCCATAACAAAAAAAGAGAAAAACTGATGATTATGCAACAAGTGAAAAAAACGGCTCTCCCATCTGGAAGAGCCTGCTACTCATTCTGGAATGACACGCATGAATCGTTTCTTCCCAGCTTTCAGAAGGAACTCACCGTCTTCAGCAGCGGAGAGATCTATTATGGCTTTCGGATCCGATATCTTCTTTCCATTGATCTCCGCTCCACCCTGCATAACAAGGCGTCGTGCCTCTCCGTTTGAGGATGTAAGACCTGACTTCGTATAGAGATCAAGTACACCGATACCTTTCTCTACATCCTCCTTTGGAATTGAAACAGAAGGAATGCCTTCTTTGTTTCCAGCAGAACCAGGAGCGAAGAGGGATGCAGCTGCATCCTTTGCTTTTTCCGCTTCCTCTTCTCCATGCACGATCTTTGTCACTTCATAAGCAAGCCTTGCCTTTGCATCATTGATGTTCCTTGCAGGGTCTTCATATTCCTTAATCTCATCAAGACTCATGAACGTGAAGAGCTTCATGAAGCGTACAGCATCGGCATCTGCGACGTTTCTCCAGTACTGGAAGAAGTCATAAGGAGAATAGAGTTCAGGAGAAAGGAATACAGCCCCCTTCTCACTCTTTCCCATCTTTTTGCCATCTGCACGCATGATGAGATTGAATGTGAGACCATAGCACTGCTCACCGCCCATGCGCTGAATCAGATCGATACCGGCAACAATATTACCCCACTGATCTGCACCACCAATCTGCAAGCGGCAACCAGTCTTTTCATTCAGCATATGAAAATCATATGACTGCAGAAGCTGATAATTGAACTCGATGAATGAAAGTCCTCTCTCAAGACGCTGTTTCACACCTTCGAATGTAAGCATTCTGTTTACAGAGAAGTAAACACCTACATCGCGCAGGAACTTGATATAGTTAAGATCTACAAGCCAATCCGCATTATTCATCATTCTGGCTTTTCCAAGACCCTCTCTTGGAGTCTCTGAAAAATCCACGATAGTTCCCAGCTGTCCTTTTATCTTCTCAACATTCGAAGCAATTGTCTCTTCTGAGAGAATCTTTCTCATCTCGGTCTTTCCAGAAGGATCACCGATAAGGCCAGTCCCTCCACCTACAAGAGCTATAGGATTATGTCCTGCCTCCTGCAGATGATGCATGGCAAAGAACGGTACTATATGGCCAACATGAAGAGACGGACCTGTCGGATCAACACCACAGTAGAATGTTACCGGTGTCTTATCCATCAAATCAGAAAGGCCATCGAAATCAGTGCAGTCCTTGACAAATCCTCTGTCAATAAGTGTCTGAAGCGCTTTATTCATCAAAGGACCCTCTCATAGTTCTTCATAGCGTTATGAATGAATGGAACGAGCTGATCCACAGCAACTCTCTCCTGCTTCATGGAATCGCGGAAGCGGACTGTAACACTCTGATCTTCCAATGTCTGATAATCTACAGTAATACAATATGGTGTTCCAACTTCATCCATTCTTCTGTAACGGCGGCCTACAGCTCCGCTCTGATCGTAGAATGTAACAAAGTCCTGTCTCAGATCATGTTCGAGCTTTGTAGCATACTCTGCAAGACCATCCTTCTTGACAAGAGGAAGAACAGCTACCTTGACAGGAGCAATTGCCGGATGGAAGTGAAGAACTGTACGGGTATCGCCTTCTGGAGTTGCTTCCTCATCATATGCATCGCAAAGAGCCATGAGCACATTTCTCGTAAGTCCTGCAGATGTTTCAACAACATATGGCACATATCTTTCATTTGTCTCTGGATCGAGGTATGTAAGATCTTTGCCAGAGAACTTCTGATGCTGGGAAAGATCATAGTCAGTACGGGAATGAACACCCTCAAGCTCCTGCCATCCCATCGGGAAGAGGAACTGAATGTCATAAGCATCCTTTGCATAGAATGCAAGCTCATCCGGTCCATGCTGGTGCCATCTGAGGTGCTCTGGATGAATACCCATCTTCTTGTAATAGTTCATCCTCTGTTCTCTCCAGTAAGGGAACCACTCCTCATCAGTTCCAGGCTTGCAGAAGAACTGCATCTCCATCTGTTCGAACTCACAGGAACGGAAAATGAAGTTCTTGGTTGTTATCTCATTACGGAATGACTTTCCAACCTGTGCAATTCCAAAAGGAATCTTCACACGTGAAGACTGAACGACATTCTTGAAGTTTACATAAATACCCTGAGCTGTCTCCGGCCTGAGATAAACAATTGAAGCATCATCACTTGTCGGTCCGATATGAGACTGGAACATGAGGTTAAAATTTCTCGGTTCTGTAAAGGATCCCTTGTTACCACAAACAGGACAAGGAGCATTAAGGTCAATCTGATCTGCCCTGAAGCGGGAATGGCATACTTTGCAGTCAACCATCGGGTCTGTGAAGTTTGAAACATGACCAGAAGCTTCCCATACCCTTGGATGCATCAGGATTGCAGCATCAAGTCCGACAATGCTGTCATGAAGCTGTGTCATCTCCTTCCACCAGAAATCACGGATGTTATTTTTCAGCTCCACACCCATCGGACCATAGTCATAAGCGCCATTGAGACCTCCATAAATCTCACTTGACTGGAAAATAAAACCACGGCGACGGCATAGAGATACGATTTTATCCATTGTTACTTCAGCCATTTCAATTCTCCTCAAATAGCTTTACAGCCCTCATCAGGCGTTTTTCTGTTTCATCAATTCCCAAAAGCCTAATCGAATCAAAAAGCGGCAGGGAAACAGTAGAATTCGTGATCGCCACCCTTATTGGCTGGAACACGCCATTTACCTTAATACCAAGTTCCTGAGAAAGAGCTGTAAGCTTCTCCTCAATGCTCTCCTCCTTCTCTCCGTTCTTGAGACCTGAAAGAAGGATATCGGAACCGCGCTGCAGAGCTTCTCCTGTCTTCTCTTCATCCGAACCCTTGGCAACATATACAGCCTTGTCTGTAACCGGCTTATCCTCAAAAAGGAAAGCTGTCAGTGGAACAACATCTGAAAGTACTTTCATTCTTTCTTTTACAGGCGGCACTATCTTTGAAATAAGGTCTGCATCTTCAGCTGAAAGAGGATTCTTTACATATCCAGCTTCCTGAAGATATGGCGTGATAAGAGAAGCCAGACGGCTGTCGTCAGCTTGCCTTATATATTGACCATTGAACCAGTCAAGCTTCTTGTAATCAAAGACAGCAGGCGCTTTATGAATACCTTCCATTGTGAAGCACTTCTCCAGTTCCTCCTTGGAGAAGAATTCAGTTGAACCATCAAGAGACCAACCTACAAGCGTGACATAGTTAATGATTGCTTCCGGCAGATAACCTTTTGCCCTGAAATCGCGCACAGCAGTAGAACCATGACGCTTTGAAAGCTTCTGCCCATCCTTTCCCATGACCATCGGCAAATGGCAGTACTGAGGGATTTCCCATCCGAAAGCTTCGTAAAGAAGCACATGAAGAGGGCCTGAAGGAATCCACTCCTGAGCACGCATTATATGTGTGATGCCCATCAGATGGTCATCAACGACATTAGCAAGATGGTATGTCGGGAATCCGTCACTTTTGAGAAGAATCGGATCTGGGGACACATCGCGGTTTCTGCGCGTGATATCACCCATCAGGATATCGTGGAATGTAGTCTTTCCTTCAGTAGGTACACGAAGACGGATAACAGGTTTTATACCCTGTCTCAGATATTCCTTAATCTCGGAATCGGAAAGGTGGGCACAATGTCTGTCATACCCCTGATACTCGCTCTTGGATTCAACCTGCTGCTTCCTGACTTCTTCAAGTCGTTCCGGAGTACAGAAGCAATAATATGCCTTACCCTTTTCAACGAGCTCTTCTGCATATTTTTTATACAGATCAAAGCGCTCTGACTGGATGTAAGGACCACAAGGGCCACCTACAACAGGGCCTTCATCCCATTTGATGCCAAGCCATTCAAGAGTACTATAAAGATCCTCAAGTGATTCGTCAGAGTATCTTTCCCTATCTGTATCCTCAACGCGAAGAATGAACTTGCCGCCATTTGCGCGTGCAAAGAAATAATTGAAAAGCGCTGTACGGATACCGCCTATATGCTGTAGCCCAGTTGGAGACGGGGCATAGCGAACACGAACTTCCATGAAATCTGCTCCTAAACATCCGGAGTTTATTATCTTTACGTTTTTACTGCAATGGATGAACGCAATAAGCTATTACGAAAGCCAGTCAAGAACAGCTCTCACAGCTTTTTCCTCTCCGTTCTTGTCCGGGTCATAGAAAAGGAAATGCGTACACTCCGGAATATGAACATGCTTGCTCTCTCCTTTCACATTCTCCGCGGCATATAAAGCAGGTTTTTCACCAGCAATCATGTCCTTTCCTGCTGATATGGAAAGAAGCGGAGCTTTAATTGTATTCAAAACAGCTGAGGCTTCATCCATCAGCTTATAAAGCTCATAAAGCTGACGAAGATATACCCACGACCAGTATTCACCGCCAAGGTAATCATCATCAGCAGGAGCATTTTCATAGTACAGCACATACTCGCTCTGATGATGCCATGGCGTTGATATGCGTTTTCTCAGAAGTGAATAGAGATAAAGGACAGGAAGTGGTTTGGGTGGTTTAATTCCCGGACAGGAAAGTGCAGGAGCTGCAAGCACGATTCTCTCAACAGGAATTTCCTTAGCTGCAAGCAATGCAAGAGCGGCACCCATTGAATGTCCTACAATACTTATGTTGCCATAATCTGCTTTAAGCGACTCTAAAGCATTTTTCACAACAGTCAGCCAGTCCTTTCTGCGGGATAATGCAAAGTCATTACCAGATGTTCCGCAGCCAGGAAGTCTTGGGACAAAGACATCGAAACCTGCCGCATGAAGATCACGAGCAGGACGTACCATCTCTCCAGGATACCCCGCATAACCATGAACAAGAAGAACTGCTTTGCTGCTTTTTTCCTCATGAAGCATCGAGAAAGAACGACCAGCATTGCAAGGACTTTTCCCATCATGGAAAACCCCTTCATACCATGAAATAGGAACACTGTAGGAAATCACCAGGAAGCCTCCTGCAAAAGATTCAGCAAATCGATACGGCTGCCGACATCGGTTTTGGCGAATATATTCGCAATATGATTGTTAACGGTATTCACGGAAATGCCAAGTTCCGCCGCAATCTCTTTATTTGTAAGCCCTTTTTTGATAAGCGATACAACTTCGAATTCCCTCTCCGTGATGTGATAAAGGGAACTTGCTGTCTCAAAAGAGAATTCAGGACGTTCTGCAGCTGGTGTCACAACACTCTGATGAGAAATTGCGGTAAAGAGGAACACAAGCTCAGCAATGGTGTATGCAAGGCAGATAATGGGAATAGAAATCATCCTGAAAAATGAAAAGAATATGGCAAGAATTACAAAAGGTATCATCGAAAAGGAGATGATAATCAAAGCAAAGCACGCCGTTCTTACAGATTTTTCCTTAATACTCTTCCTTTCATGCAAAAGAAGAATGACGCAATAGAGCACGGCAAGTGTCCAGATTGCATATTGAAGTATTGAGAAAAGAGGAATATTAAGGATTAGCCAGACAACGGACACTCCAAGATAAAGCCCTCCGGCAATGAAGGCTCCAACTTTCTCAGCAGTGCTCATAGGACGAGCTATGATCCAGTTAATGGCAAACAGAAGCAAAACGAGAATAAAAGCAGAGTCAGCCACCATCAGGCCCTCCCAAATATAATGGAGGACCATACGGGCCGTTCCCGTAAATGCAAGATAAGCCGCGCTATCAAGCGCAAAGGCAACAACTGCCCCCAATAACGATGCTGAGAAAGCTATCAGTGCCCAGGACCATGAGTACCGGGCACGATGTGTCCATACTATCGACAGAGCAAGGTCCATGCTTACTATCGATAGTGCTAGAAATGACAGAAGAAGAGGGACTGCATCCATCTCTAGCGGCGAACCTTCTGATTGTGAGACATATCTGCAAGACCGCAGATTTCTGTCAGATTCTCATTGAAGTCCGGCATTGTAGTTGCTTTAAGTCCTGTTGCAGCGAGAGCTACAGAATTGTAGTTTCTTGCATTGAGGTCTGCAGCACTGTGCCTAGGGAAGAGCTTGATATGAAGATTGAGACCCTTTGTCAGGAAATACTCAGGTGTAAGCTCATACCCCGGAATCGCGCTCTGCAGCTTCTCCCTCAGTGGCGAAATATCGCTGACGAATGCACCAGGAGCACCAAGGTGAAGGATGAACCAGAGCTCGAATGAGGGATTGAAATAAAGCATCTTCACTTTCTTCTTTCCTGCGTAGCTCTCCATCTCCTTCACACCGGCAACATCTGTTTTCACATCATCGAAACCAAAAAGAGCCCATGCGGAATCGAAACGGCCTTTGCTCCTCTGCTTGCCAGTCCAGTCTATAAGTGATTGCAAATCCTTTACCTGTCCTGCAGGTGCCTGGAGGACGGTAAGATTTACGTAACGGCAGTCCTTTCTCATCTGGGAGAAGTAAAGAGCCTCAGCCTCTGTTGCACAGACAAGAAGCAGCATTCTCTTCGGTTCTGTGGTGTTCTTCTTACGCGTTTTCATCCGTTGCCTCCTTCTTTTCAGCCTCTACAGGTGTGCCGTCATGCACAAACCAGAACTCGCTGATAATAGGAAGAGAACCATAGGCACCCTGCATATAGCGCTGCGATGTCGGGATCCTGCCCTTTGCACCCTTGAAATCTGAAAGCGAGTAATAGACAGTGGAGCTCTCCTGATCTTTCTGTGCGAACCACACAGCATCGCGGCGGAGGAGTCCGTCTCTGAGAAGAGATGGGTTGCAATCGACAACGAGCATCTGGCTCTGCTTGTCGCAGTTCTCGAAAATCTCTACAAGATGGCAGAGTACATCCGGATGCAGAAGCTGACCGAAATCATCGATGACAAGCACCTTCTCTGTAATGAACGCCTCAAAGAATGCAAAGCCCATTACAACCAGACGGCGAAGCGAAAGGCTCTCTCCTGAGAACATATTCGCATAACCTTCTGCTTTCTTATCATTGACATAAATATGCGTGAATCTGAGATGATCCTCGCCTTTATCGTTCGTCCTTACCTCAATACGGCTTATATCTGTAATATCAACAGCCCAGAGATAATTCAGGATCTGTTCGCCCCAGCCCGGATGAGCCTTGAGCATCTCACAAGCATAAGCCTCAGCCTTTGTAGAAACACCCATCGGAAGGATGTTAAGGGTCTTGTCAAACCAGGTATAAAGCTCTAGTGATGTCTGTCCACCCTTTCTAGCAGAACCAGCAAGGAACGTTCTGTTCTCAGGGAGCTTTGCAGCCTGTCTCTTCTTCTCGCCACGGTAGTATTTACCAAAGCGATAAGCATACCCTTCATCCGTGAGCTTTCTTTCGAACATGAGCTTCTTGGAAGTTCCGATTACATAATACAAGGACTCCTCAAAGATCTTTTCCTTGTTGGCGCTCAGGGTGTAGATAGCAATGACCATTGGCTTTTCTTCATTGCCTTCCTCGCCTTTATCGAGCAGGACCTCAATAGAAATAGTTGCAGGTGTAGCTTTATCTATACCGTATGCGAATGTTGTTCCTGTGAGGGCACCCTGAAGAGGGTTCTCAGGACCTTCCTCCGCCATGACTATCCTTTTCAGAACTTCAAGTGCTCTGACAAAAGAGCTTTTTCCTGCTCCGTTAGGACCGATGATGGCGCTTGTCTTGATTACATTAAGACGATCATTGACTTCCATCACCTTGGAAGCAGAGAGGCGTGCATCTTTTACAGCCTCGAAACTGATCGTCTGGGGAGACTTCACGGACTTAAAGTTCGCAATAGTCATGTTTAGCAGCATAAGCCACCTCCTCAATGTGAATGGGCGTCCCCATCCCTTTCCTTCTGATTATAGCCAAAGAGCAAAGAAATATGCAGGAAAATCGTTCAATGTAGGATTTTCGAAGAATAATTGCCCCTTTGCTACTAAAAATACCATGAAAATGATGGAATACAGCCCAAGAAAACTGCATTTGCTTGCAATGAATATGCTTTAGTAGGATATCAAATGAAAAAATGTTACAAAATCATCTTAACATTTGGTAAGTATTTTATATTCCCATCACCAAAGCATAGATATCATTACCACTACTGCTGCTTGTCTGATGGATACTGCTCTCTCCAGAAACCTGACCCATAGCCTGTTCATTGCGGCTTCTTATTGAAAGAAGATCACGGTAAAGATTCCGTGATTTCTCATCACTGTAGACCGAAGTCACTTCGCCAAGCAGGGATATCGCATCATCGTAGTCACCGGTTGCAGCAATAAGAAGGGCAGCATTATAACCAGAAGGAAGATGTTTTGCATTCTGCCATTCTTCAAGGAAAACTTCCCTAGCAAGGTCAAGATTTCCATCTTTGGCTGCATCATATGCCTTATCTGCATTTTCATCTTCAGGCTTATTCTTCATCAGTGAAACACTGTATACATGCACTGTCGGCACAAGAAGGCGGATTATCGAATAATCGAAAGAACTGATCATTCTCCGGAAAAGATATGATACATCATTCAGATGAGACCAACGCCTGTCCAGAACATCCTCTCTTGTTTCTGTATCAGAGAATGTACGCTGACCAATGATACGACCGCTTTCTGTATCGATAAGCGTTATCGTATAGTCAATTGAAGCAACCTGTTTGTAATAATAGTTGAACTCAATACGGCTGTGCCTGTTTCCATCCTCATCAACCCACCAGTCCTCATAGGGTTTGGAATAGAGTGTTTCACTGACAGACATACCAGTAATTCGTGGTATCAGCACAGCATCATATCCCATACTCTTGAAATCCTTGGAGATATCTCCTCCAAAACGACCCCTTTCAATGATTCCATCAGTTATTTCAGGAGGAAGAATGTTGAAGAATTCCGTTGAGGAAAGCGTTGATATAAGCTCGTCTGTTGCATAAGAAGCGATATTATCTGCAGTTGATGCTGTATAGCCGGAAAATATATGGAATCCCGCAACCTGAATATCTGCACCAACAACATATGTCGGGGAGACATATCCTCGATAAGGCACGACCGATGCAACTGCCAGATTCCTGTACCCACCCATATCAATAATAGACGGCTGCATATATGGAACTTCAATAGTCGTACTGCAGGAAAAAAGCAGGAATACGGAAACTAATAAAAGAAACAATCTTTTCATAAAGCCTCCTAAGCCATAAGTGAGGCAGACCGGAGTATCAAAGCAAGAGCAATTGCTGCCTCCATTCTCTCAGAATCCGCAATACCCTTTCCAGCATCTTTTAGCCCCGCATCGAGAAGAGGCCCGACTCTCATGAAAGGAAGGCCCCAGGTAATTACAGAAGCTTTGTCGGGGGCAGCTGCGGCCACTGCGGAAAAACCAACACCAGCTGTCATTACAAGAATACACGAATACTTTCCCTGTACGCCACCTGCAAATACATTCTCTGCAGGAAATGGTCCCTCAACATCTATTCCAAGTCCCTTTACTATCTCAACAGCAGGGATTATGGCCTCTTCTTCCTCTGGTCCAGTCCAAGTACCATCTGGATTCATAGGATTGAGCGAAACGACCGCAATAGGCTTCGAGCGGTCAAAATATGAAGACATGATTATTGAATCAATCTCGACCAGTGCAGAGATTATGTTTTCCCGCTTCACCGCAGAAACTGCCGAAGAGACTGAACAGCGCTGTGTCAGTCCGAAAATATTCAATTCTCCGCCCCTAAGCATATTGCAAAGGCGCGCAGAGGAAGCAAACACAGAGAGCAATTCAAAAACAGATCTTTCTTTATATCCAGCAGCTTTCAGCGCTTCTCCACTGACAGGGGATGTGACAAGGGAATGTCCTAATCCATTTTGAATGATTTCGGTTGCCATCCTCAGAGCTTCATATGAAGCTTTTCCTGTATCAGCAGAGATCTCACCATATCTGAAGTTATCCATATCGATAGCAGAAGAAGAGAAGAAAATAAGTTTTTCACCATTCTCCTCAGCCTCCTCCAGAGAAGCATTGTCATCAGCATAATATGTAAATGGAAGAGATAATGAGAGATCCGCTGCTGTTTTGCGGAAAATACCATCATCGCCAACTACAATCAGCCAGACAGAAGGGTCAGAAGCAAGCGACCTGACAGCCTTGATAATCATCTCAGGAGAGTTCCCTGCGCCCTCTCCCATCGCAATTACGGTGTATCTCTGCATAATCGGATTATATCATCTGCAAAGCATCTTGAACAGAAAATCAGACAAAGAACCAATGATGATATATTATTTACATATGTGTATCGAATATGACGACGAAGAAGCAATCGAGGAGTTCGAAGAGCTCTACTCCATCATTCCTGAACTCGATGAAAATGATGAAGAGGAAGAAGAAGCCCAATACGACGACTTCGATGACGAGCAGTTTGATATAGATTTCTAATGTTTCTACAAATAGTATCTTGACATCAGGTATGGTTCTTTTCTATAGTAACAACTGTTACTAAGGAGAGAAACAAATGAAAAAACTCATCGTCTTTATCACAATCTCGCTCATCATAGCGGCATCGTTCACTGTACTATCTGCAAATGCAACACCGGAAAAGAGCGATGAGAACCTCCAAATCGGAATTTCAAAACTCATCTCTCACCCAGCCCTCGATGCTATAGAAAAAGGCATAAAGGATTACCTCAATGAAAACGGAGTAGTTGCAGCATATGAAACACAGACTGCGAACGGAGAAATAAGCACAGCTTCTTCCATTGCTCAGCTATTCAAAACAAAAGGAAAGGATCTGGTTGTCGGTATTGCAACCCCGACTGCACAGGCACTTGCAAATGTATTTACGGATATTCCTGTCGTCTTTGCCACAGTAACTGACCCAGAAGCTGCCGGGCTCATGGGAATTGAAAACGTTGCAGGGACTTCAGATATGGTACCTGTAAAAGAACAGCTCAACCTGATAGATCGGATTACTGGAGCAAAAAGCATCGGCATGGTCTATACATCTGCCGAATCAAATGGAATCACGCTGATGGAGACAATGAGAAAAGCATGCGAGGAAAAAGGAATAGAACTCGTGACTGCCTCAGTCTCGAACTCTGCAGAAGTGATGATGGCAGCCCAGTCAATAATCGACAGAGTCGATGCAATGTATGTGTCGACAGACAATACCGTAATATCAGCAATCGCATCTCTATCAGAAGTCTGCAGCAGTAACAACGTACCTCTCTTCTCCTCCGATACGACATCCTCTTTTGGAACTGAGGTTCTGGTGGCAGGAGGATTTGATTACTATCAGTCAGGGCGCCTTACCGGAGAAATCATCAAGAGAGTCCTCGATAGAGAAAAACCTGAGGATATTGGAACTGTATATCTCGACAAGCTTGAAATCTACATTAATCTTGATGTTGCAGAGAAGCTTGGAATCTCAATACCGGACGATATCCTCACGGATGCTGTATATATTATTGAAAACGGAAGCGAAATTACAAAATAAGATGCAAAATTTTCTGCATAAATATTCAAGATAATGCATACAGAATGTTGAAAAGAGAACTCTCATTAGCTATAGTCTAAGAAAACACTGGAGGACATATGAGAAAATACATTGCTCTTTTCCTAGTATTGATTGCAGCCTTCGGACTTGCCGCTGGTGGAAGCAGTGAAGCTGCTGCAGCTGATGATGGAACAATTCTCATCGGCGTTTCCAAACTTCTTTCACATGCAGCTCTCGATGCTGTAGAAACTGGTCTGCAGGATTATCTTGCAACAACAGATCTTAATGTAAGATACGATTTCCAGAATGCTAATGGCGACATCTCAACAGCCGCCTCAATTGCACAGCAATTTGACAGCGAAAACTGCGATGTTGTAGTAGGAATCGGTACAGCTTCTGCTCAGGCTCTTGCAAATGTATTCACAGATATTCCTGTACTCTTTGCAGCAGTCACGGATCCTGTTGATGCAGGTCTTGTTGCCTCCAATGAAGGAAGTCCTGACTCAAACGTATGCGGTGTATCTGACATGAACCCTGTAGAAGAACAGATCAAGCTTCTTCACGACATCACAGGCGCGACAAGAATCGGCAACGTATACTCATCTGGAGAGCAGAACGGTGTTGTTCTGATGGAACAGGCACAGGCTGCATGCGACAAACTTGGACTTGAACTCGTGACAGCAGCGGTTTCCAACTCATCTGAAGTAAGAACAGCTCTGCAGTCAATAATTGACCGCGTTGATGCTGTATATATTGCAACGGACAACAATGTCATTTCCGCAATTGCGACAATTGATGATGTCTGCAACAGCGCTGGTGTTCCTCTTTTTGCAGCTGACCCATCCGGAATTGATGGCCTTGAATGCATGATTGCATGGGGCTTCAATTATTACTCAATCGGTACTGCAACAGGAAAGCTTATTGAGGATATCTTCCAAAATGGTGCAAATCCTGGAGAACAGGGAACTGTGTTCCTTACAGACCCTTCAGACTTCGAACTCTGGTTCAATCTCGACACTGCTGAAAAACTTGGATATACAATTCCTCAGGAGTATCTTGATACTGCCGCGGTTATAATCGAAAATGGCGTAAAGACAGAACGCTGAAAATCCGTATAATGGAAAAGGAGGCCGCCTTCTGGTGGCCTTCTCTTCTGTTTAAGAGGTGAAAAATGATTGAAGGAATACTTGTAGAAGGTCTTATCTTTGCAATCATGGCACTGGGAATCCTCATCAGCTACAGGATTCTTGACATGGCTGATCTTACTTGTGATGGTTCAGTCGCAACAGGTGCAGCAGTTGCCACGATGTGCATTGTCAATGGCCTTGGTATAACAGTCGGACTCATTCTGAGTTTCCTTGTTGGAGTTCTCTGTGGTCTCGTTACAGCAACGATTCACAACAAACTGAAACTGCCCGTGCTTCTTGCCGGAATTCTGACAATGACGATGCTTTATTCTGTGAACCTGAGGATTCTCGGAAACAAGGCGAATGTTTCCCTTGTCAGGGTCGAGACACTCTACAGACTTTTCCCAGAGTGGTTCTCATTTGTTCCTAGCGATGTCGCAGCGCTTCTCGGAACCCTCATCTTCGTCATTGTGGTTACAGCCCTCATGGACCTCTTCTTCCGATCTGATATGGGTATGGCCATCGGAGCAATGGGAGGCAATGAGCAAGTAATCATTTCCCAGGGAATGAATCCAGCAACTCTGAAACTCATAGGTCTCGGACTCTCAAACGGTCTCATCGCACTCTCTGGCGGACTTCTTGCACAGTATCAGGGCTTTGCAGATGCAAATCTTGGACAGGGCATGGTTGTACAAGGTCTTGCAGCTGTCATGATTGGAGAATTCCTTTTCTCATCAAATAAGATTTCACTCATTACTCTTCGCTGTATTCTCGGAGGCATCATATACAAAGGACTTATGTTCCTCGGCAGAAAATATGGATACCTTGTAGGAATCACACCGAATGATTTCAAGCTCCTGACAGGTATTCTTGTCATCATTTCGCTTACTATCGCAAAAACAAGAACACTCGCCTCTGATAAGGCTGCAAGAAAGAAATCAATTGAGCGAACAATGAAGAAGGAGGAGTCCAATGCTTGATATACAACACGTGACAAAGGTATTCTTCCCAGGCACAGTAAATGAGAAAGTTGCTCTTGAGAATATCAATCTGCATGTGAACAAGGGTGATGTTGTCTGTGTTATCGGTTCCAATGGCTCTGGAAAATCAACGCTTTTCAATATGATTGCCGGAACATTTCCTGTTACTAACGGAAAAATCATTGTCGATGGCAAGGACGTAACAAATGCCCCTGAGTATAAAAGAGCTTTCTATATTGGAAGAATTTTCCAGGATCCGACGAAAGGCACAAGCGCCAATATGTCAATTGAAGACAATATGAACCTGGCATATACAAAGGGAATGAAAGGAATCAAGTTCGGATTGACTGCTGAAAGGAGAAAGGAATTCAGAAAACTTCTTGAACCAATTGGTCTGGAAGACAGGATGGCTGATAATGTAGGTCTTCTATCTGGCGGACAGAGACAGGCGCTCACGCTTCTTATGACAACTCTCTCCCACCCCTCTTTGATGCTTCTTGATGAGCATACAGCAGCCCTCGACCCAAGAAATGCCGAGATAGTCATGGATCTGACAAAAAAATATATCGAGGAAGGGCAGCTTACGGCAATGATGGTCACTCACAACATGCAATTTGCCATCGATTATGGCAACAGGCTCATAATGATGGATGAAGGACATATCATTCTGGATATTGCCGGAGAGGAAAAGAAGAAGCTTACTGTTCAAGCTCTCGTTGATAAATTCAGGGAAATAAGGAAGAAGGATTTCACATCCGATGAAGGTCTTTTGACAGAATGAACGGACACCAGTTCTCAGCCCGGGACCTCCGGGCTTTGATAATCCCTCTGATTGCGGATTCATTTTTATCAATACTTATCGGAATGGCAGATACTGTCATGGTATCCACCTGTGGAGAGGCAGCTGTTTCAGGAGTATCACTTGTAGATACAATCTCAAATCTTCTGATAACCCTGTTCTCTGCATTTGCAACAGGTGGTGCGGTTGTTGTTTCACAATACCTGGGACATGGCGAGACAGATAAAGCGAAGGACGGAGCGAAGAACCTTATTTACATTTCCGTCATAATCTCTGTCCTGATGACAATCATCATTCTCCCAATAAGATTTCATATCATAGATCTGCTTTTCGGTTCCATTGAACAGGATGTAAAGATCTATACAGACCAGTATTTTGTACCAATTCTTATTTCCTATCCATTCCTTGCAGTCTACTCTGGTCTGACTGCAATATCCCGCTCAGAAAGAAAGAGCTTCAGGACAATGATGGTCTCGATATTGATGAATGTCATCAACATCGGAGGAAATGCAATACTTATCTACATCGTAGGCCTTGGACCAAGGGGCGCTGGCATTGCTTCCCTTGCATCAAGAATCGCAGGTTGTGTTGTAATGGCAACTCTGATGATGAACAAGAAAGAGGAACTGAATATCCGGGGTCTCTTGAAAGGTCCTTTCTCGCCGTATCTTATCAAGAGGATTCTGCGCATCGGTATTCCTTCAGGAGTGGAAGGAGCTGCATTTCATATCGGAAAAATCATGGTACAGTCCCTTGTTGCCTCACTTGGAACATCTGCAATTGCCATTAATGCTGTTGCCGGCAACTATAATTCATATGCAAATATTCCAGGGAACGGTATCAATCTTGCAATGATTACAATAGTAGGACAATGCAGGGGACAGGGAAATATCAAAGATGTACGCTATTACACGAAGCTTCTTACAGGCCTGGTATTCATTTCCACGATAATCCTATGCATACCTTTCTATATCATCACACCTCAGGTCGTCAGCTTCTATGGTCTCGAAAACAGTTCCATAGACATAGCAATTCCAATCTGCAGACTTTGTCTTGTTATGTGCTTCACGCTCTGGCCATTTGCATTCTCTCTGCCCAATATGCTGAAAGCAGTAGGAGATGTGAAATTCATCCTTCTTGCCTCTTTCACTTCAATGTGGCTCTGCCGTGTCGGAGGTGCATACTTCATGGTACGCGTACTGGGAATGGGTGTAGAAGCCATCTGGTATGCAATGTACCTTGACTGGTTCTTAAGAGGAAGCCTGTACCTCTGGAGAGTTATCAGTGGAAGATGGGAAAAAATGCAGGTTATATGAAAAACAGAGGCAGGAAACACCTGCCTTTTTTTCTTGTCGACGTTATGCTTATATTATGAAGCGTTTAACAGAGCTGTTACTTTTTCTTTTTGTTATCATTGCTGTCTCTTGCAAAAGCGATGGTGTATCACAAATCATAGAGGCCGATAGAATCAATCTGCAGCAATCATCTATCAAAGATAAATATAAAATCAGCAGTACATCTCTCATCCATATTGAAGGACTTGAAAAAGATGAACTCTATGCGATATTCCCAGAGGGAAAAACTGGAAAAAGTCGTGCTGGAAAAAATTTCATCTCAACAAACAGCGGAACATTCCTAACTATTGCTGATGGAGAGGAACTACAATTAACCGGCTCTGATTTAAGCTTAGAAGACGGTTTTTTCAGAATAACAAAGCTTGAAACGGAAACAGGAGCTGCAGTCATCGATGAAAATACAGATACACCGCTTTTCATAGATAGCGAGGGACGGAGGGTCTATGAAAAGAAATATTCCGTGAATCCAGCTGACGAAGAAGGCCTTAATACAGAAGCAACCACTCTCCTTGCCATTTTGAATGGTTCAGGAACGCTCAGCAGCGATTATGGAATAATCACACCGGAAGGAAAAAAAGAATCAGGAAAACATCTCATGGATCTTTCCTCAACTGACAACCTTACGATTTACAGTCAGCTTCATATTACTGAAAGCAGAAAACCAATATCTTATGAAATAAGACTTGTATCTCCTGTCAGAATAGAGAAGAACATGCCATTCACACTCTCATCCCCTACTGTATATATGGTGGAACCTGATAATGAAGAACTTGTACTTGAAATTGATATGCAAGACAAGAATTTCTCTGATTATAGTATCGCAAATGCAGTACCAGACGGTCGTTATGCAGACACAGGGCTCAGAAAACAATACATATTTCCAATCACAGTAAAGAATGGAAAGCTCATCATATACATTGGAAGAGTAGAAAAGAACATCATTTTCAATTTCATCTCCGGAACAGGTTCCGCAGTCCTCAGAAACATTACAGAAGAAGAAAAGGACAGCATACTGATACACAATGCAAACTCACCATCTCTTGATATCACAATACCCGCAGGAAATGACCAGCTGATAATACCATTCCTTTTTACAGGAAAACAGACCGGCAGAACTGTGAATTTAAATGGTGATATCCCAGATGTAGCAACGATTTCCATTGTTGCTGGCAGTACTGATGGAAACGGGTACAGTGAGCGGGCTCTAAAAAAAGGACAAACAACTGTAACATTCAGTGATTATCGTGAACTGGAATACGGTTTTGTAAAAATAAGCGGAGAAAGAGAAGAAAGCACAATCACACTGACATTTTCATAGATAATCAGGCGCTTACTCTTTTTTACTATTTCTGAATATAGCTTGTGTTCCATCTCCGATGGATTATCATTTGAATATGCAAAACCAAAAGCTGATGTTTGATAACAAATACCTGAGAGCCCTGATTATCCCTCTTCTGATTGAAACACTGCTTTCCGTCACTATCGGCATGATGGACACCATAATGGTTGCAACCGACGGTGAGCATGCTGTTTCCGGTGTCTCTCTTGTAGATTCAGTATCGAATCTTTTTGTATTTCTTTTCTCGGCCTTCTCCACCGGTGGTGCAGTTATCGCATCTCAATATCTTGGGAAAAAAGACAAGGAAAGTGCATGCTTTTCTGCAAAACAGTTGCTATATCTGTCTGCGGCATTCTCAATTCTGGTATCCCTTGTTCTTCTCTTCTTTAAACGCCCGATAATGCACCTTGTCTATGGTCATATTGAAGAGAATGTAATGTCCTCTGCTTTGGATTATTTCACTCCTATTGTCATCTCTTACCCATTCCTTGCTATTCTGAACAGCTGTAATGCGATTTTCAGGTCCATGGGAAAAAGCAAGATAACAATGACAGTTTCAATAATCATGAATCTGATCAATGTCTCAGGGAACTCAATTCTGATCTATATTTTCGACATGGGTGCAGAAGGTGCCGGAATCGCCTCTCTTCTTTCAAGAACCGTTGCCTGCGCTTTCATGCTTTATAAGGTCACCAGAAAAAAAGAGGAAGTTCATGTTGAGAAAATAATGCAGGTTTCAATAGATTCCAATATGATAAAGCGTATTCTGAGGATTGCGCTTCCTTCAGGTATCGAAAACAGTGTATTCCATATCGGAAAGATTCTGGTGAGTTCCACAGTTGCCTCTCTCGGCACGGCTTCAATTGCAGCAAATGCAGTATTTAATGCACTGTCAACATTTGCAAATATTCCGGGAACAGCAGTAGGCATGGCCGCTGTAACTGTCATCGGTCAATGCTGCGGAGCAAGGCAATACGATGCCGCGTCTTATTATGGCAAAAAACTTCTCAAGCTCACTTATCTGATGATGGGCGTCACATGTACCGTAATGTACATTCTTACACCTGAACTCACCCTGCTTTACAATCTCTCCCCGAGTGCTCATGAACTGGCCATTGAAACAACAAGGCTCAACATGTTCCAGACCGTGATATTCTGGCCATTTGCATTTACCATCCCGAACTATCTTAGAGCTGCAGGCGATGCACGCTTTACAATGGTCGTCTCTATCTTCTCAATGTGGGCTTTCAGAGTATTGCTGTCACGTATACTGGGACTTGTACTGGGATTTGGCCTCATGGGCGTCATGTGGGGAATGTTCATAGACTGGTACTTCAGAGGAATCGTATTCACAATAAGGTTCCTGAAAGGAAAATGGAAAACGAAAACAGTTGTCTGATGCAAAACGCCCGACTTCTGTCAGGCGCTTATTCATTTTCTTCTTCTGATGTCCTGTGCTTTCCAGGGATCGAGATAATGTGTTGAATAAAGGCGCTCCCTTACAGGATCACCGCTTTTAGTGAATCTGAGAGGAACAGAACCCTTTCCCTCCCTGATATATTTGTTTATGGAAGGCTTAAGCCCTGTCTCCTCAGCATACGCCTTTACAGCTTTCAGAACGGCATGAAGACGGGGAAGATCCGAAGAACACTGGTCCTCAAGACAGAAGGCGTTACCCTTTCGCCATTCATCCATCTTCTTTTCATCAAGCATGCCGATTCCGACAAGTACATCAGGGACAGTACAGTAACCCCGCTCTTCAAGCTGCCGCTCAATTTCCGAGTTGATTTTCTCAGCTCTTTTATCAGCCATCAGACAAGATTCTCCGTAGCTTTCCAGAGTTTCTCAAGGTTATAGAACTCTCTCAACTCTGAGGACATGAGATGAATCACTATATCGCCACAATCGATGAGTTCCCAGCCGCTTGTATCAGGAGCCTTGTGCCTGTTGCTTACAGTAAGTCCAAGCTCATTGAATTCATCCCAGATCTGATGAACAACACCCTTCAGGTGTCCGACCGATGATACTGTCGCGATGATGAAACACTCTGTCCATGTACATTCAGCAGCAACATCTATTACTGCAACATCAGTGCACTTATGATCTTCAAGAAATGCCTTCAGTTTATCTGCATTGAGTTTTGTCGTATCTTTCATAGTTATCCTTTATTATAGCTCACCGCCAGATTTTATATAATCATACAGCTCAGTGGAAACAGCTGCGTTTTTCATTCCTTCCCGCTTAAAATATTCATTCTGCATATCCATGATAGTAGTTATCATGTCCTCAAGCCGAGGTTTAGAAAGAATATTCTTCCTCTCTTCATCATCAAGATGCTTCCTTCCAGGCTCAATATAGTCTGCAATGTAGAGAATTGCACCATATCTGCCCATCTCTCTATGCCCCAGCGTATGATGCCGTACAGCTGTCTGGAAATAGTCAGGAACATCCCCTTCTGCATCGTCTGGGAAATGAATTGCAGCAAGCGCTCCATGTAAAAGCATCGGTTCTTTTTCTTCCTCTGGAAAGACCTCTATACCATGACTTATGCAATACGAAGGTGTTTCTTCTGTACAGCTGTAACGATACGCATCATGATATATTCCGATATACGCCGCATCATCTGGAGAGAGTCCAAAACGTTCTGCAAGCATACGGGAAACAGAGACAACGCCAAGCGAATGCTGAAAGCGTTTTTCCTTTATCATGCTTCTGACTTTATTTTCCAGTTCCGTATAGCTTATTCGCATAAACATACTCCCTTACCCTCGGACTGAGCATTGTCATATCGCCAGCTCTGACCTCCGAAGAAGATGCATGGTAAACACTGCTTTTTATGAAGATTACCTCTGCCCCGGATTCGTTTTCTACACTGCCCAGTCTAGTAAAACAGAGAAATCTTGCATGGCTTCTGAGATATTCGATATCATGCCAGTGCCCAAGAGTCGGAATGATATCATCACCAATGATGAAATTGACTTTCCCATTATCTTCAGCACTGTCGAAGAATTCCCTGATAGTATCCGATGTATAGCTTATACCGCCCTTTTCACCTTCAAATAGAGAAACAGTTATTTCAAGCTTGTCATCCGGATAAATATCCCTGTAATCCTCAACAGCCAGAGAAAGCATTTTTACCCTGTCAGAAAAAGATACAGGATGCGAGCCTCTCTTGAAATTTGAGATATAAGCAGGAATCACGATAAGATTACTGATTCTGCCAGCCTCATAAGCTTCATGAAAAAGGTGAACATGTCCCATATGCACAGGATTGAATGTTCCCCCCAGAAGCGCTGTCCTACTCTTCATCTCTATAATGGGCATCCATATCCATCTTTGATGTGAAACCTGCTTCTTCTTTTTCACCTGCCAGACGGAAAAGCGCATGCTTCAATGGTTCAAGAAGATCATCACGATAAATTGAAAGAGGGAGAACAAGCGTGTCACTGTACTTCTTTTTCAGTTCCTCAAAACGCCCTTCTGTATTTTCCTCATCAATCTTCGTTCCCACGATGATATGCTCTTTTTCTCCTAGCTCAGCACTATATTTCGAAAGCTCTGCAGAAAGGATGTCATAGGCTTCCAGATAATTGTCGTCAGAAAGATCCACGAGATAGCAAAGACCCTTTGTACGTGAAATATGGCGGAGGAACTTATAGCCCATTCCACTTCCTTCACTGGCTCCCTCGATTATACCTGGAATATCTGCAATAACGACATCCTGATCACCTTCACGAAGGACACCAAGAACAGGAATCTTCGTCGTAAAAGGATAACCTGCAACCTTTGAACGTGCATTCGTGTAGAGATTAATCAAAGATGATTTACCGGCATTCGGGAATCCCACGAGCCCGATATCTGCAATGATCTGCAATTCAAGCCCGACACGCATTTCAGTACCTTTTCCACCAGGCTGAGCAAAGCGTGGAGTCTGCCTTACTGCTGTACGGAAATGCCAGTTGCCAAGACCGCCCCTGCCACCTTCAAGAAACACATAACGATCAAGTCCGGTAAGGTCCTTGATAAGCTCTCCAGTTTCTGCATTGCGGATGACAGTTCCAGGAGGAACAGGAATCTCCACATCCTTTCCATCGCGTCCAGCACAGCGCGCACCCTGTCCGGGGCGTCCGTTCTCTGCCCTGAATGAACGCTGAAGCTTCAGATGCCCAAGTGTACGGAGGTTATCCTTGACAACGAAAACAACGTCCCCGCCGCGCCCACCGTCACCACCGTCGGGTCCGCCTTTGGGGACGAACTTCTCCCGGCGGAAGGAAACACAGCCGTGTCCTCCATTGCCGGAAGCTATATCAATGTATGTTTCGTCGGAGAAACCGAACATTATTACTCGGCCTTAGCCTCTGTGCACTCAACGATTGAGCAGTACTTGCGGTTCTTTCTCTCGTGGAACTTTACAGTACCTGCAACAAGTGCAAAAAGTGTATAATCTTTGCCGCATCCGCAGTTTGCACCCGGATGAATCTTTGTTCCTCTCTGGCGAACGATGACCTCTCCAGCCTTTACAACCTGGCCACCGAATCTCTTAACGCCAAGGCGCTGTGCATTGGAATCGCGTCCGTTGCGGGATGAACCGCCACCTTTCTTATGTGCCATTTCTCTCCCTCCTTAGCCTTCGATCTTCTCGACCTTAATTGTAGTATAGGTCTCTCTGTGTCCCTGTGTACGGCGATAGCCCTTTCTTCTGTGGAACTTGTAGACCTTCACCTTCTCGCCTCTGAACTCACCGCCGACGGTTGCTGTTACCTTTGCACCTGCAACATAAGGTGCACCGAACTTTGCAGAATCGCCATCAACGACAGCCAGAACCTTCTCGATTTCATAGGAAGAACCTTCTTCCATGCTGAGTTTATCGACAACCAGCTCCTTGCCTTCTTCAGCCTTATACTGTTTGCCGAGGATTTCAACTAGTGCGTACATGTCGTGTCCTTTCAATTTAGTCTGAAGGTTTTTTACCTTTTACGTGGATTCTTTGCAACTGTATATTCATGAAAAATGACCAAAAGAGAGAAAAACAAAAGAATAAAAACAAACGTTTGGTAGAAAATATTCAGAATGGAGAATATACTGAGGCCATGAAAATACAAGGCAGAGATGAAATCATCAATACAGCAACCGAAATAATCGCGTTCTCCGGTATCGACAAGCTTACAATGCAGAGTCTTGGAGAGGAAATGGGTATAAACAAGGCCTCGATATACCACTGGTTCAAATCGAAGGAGGAAATACTTGATGAGGTTTTCAGTTACGGACACAAGAAGCTGATGTCAAAAGGTTTCCGTCTTGATCTTGAAGGAAGCAGCGAGAAGGTATTGACCAGAGCCGCAGATGCATGGACAAGGATTTTCTCAGATGAAGAGCTGCTTCCATATCTTAGAACAGTGTTCTCTCTGTGCTATGCAGATGACAGAGCCGCAGAAGAAGCAAGAGCTCTGCGCCTCATGATACGAAGCCAGATAGATGTAATTATCACATCTCTGGGATACAACGACGCGTTTCTAGCGGCTCTCTTTTCATCGCTTCTTCTCCAGCACCTCGAGTCGGTGCTGGATGGAAACGAGGAGGATTTCAGAAAAGATGCAATATCTTTCTCTGCTCTCCTCACATCGATTCAAGATAAGGAACACCAATGAGAGAGAAGCCGTTCTTCATTACTGTCCTCAGTGCCTTTATAAGGCAGATACGCGTATAAGAAAGCTCTTTTGTCTCTGCTTTAAGTATCTGGTTATCATGATAATAATGACTGAATGTCTTCGCGTTCTCATAAAGGTATGCAGCAATAATGGATGGATCATAGCTAAGAGTGGCCTTCCTCACAGTCTCAGGGAATGACTCGATAGCCTTAAGCAGAGCCTTCTCATCTTCGTTTGTCAGCAAGGAGCCATTGAAAGCATTCTCATACTCTTCTCCCTCTGCCTTTCTGAGGATGGACGAAATACGAGCACAGGTATACTGGAGATACGGACCGGTATTGCCATTGAATGCAATGGACTTCTTCGGATCAAAGACCATATCATGCTGTGGCTGAACCTGCAAAAGGTAATAATTAAGTGCACCAAGGGCAATCTTCCTTGCTGTATCTGCAACATCGCCGACAGCCTCTTCCCTGCCCTTTGCCTCAATCTCACCCTTTGCAAGCTCTGTAAGCTCATCAAGAAGATCATCGGCATCAACGACAGTACCTTCACGGCTCTTCATCTTGCCTTCAGGAAGATTGACCATACCATATGAAAGATGATGAAGCTCATCCGCCCACTTATAGCCAAGAAGGGAGAGAACATAGAAGAGAACTCTGAAATGGTAATTCTGCTCAGAAGCAACAACATAGATAAGCGAGTCAAATGGCCAGTCCTCATGCCGCTTTACAGCAGTCCCGATATCCTGAGTCATATAAAGCGTAGTACCATCGCGTCTGAGAAGGACTTTCTTATCAAGGCCAATCGGAGAGAGATCTACCTGCACTGAGCCATCTTCCTCCTTCTTGAACACGCCCATCTCAAGGCCTTTCATGACCTCACTCCGCCCAAGTTTATATGTATCGCTTTCGTAATAAAGCTTATCGAAGGAAATCCCCATGTTCTTGTAGCTTTCAGAAAGGCCATCAAGAGTCCACTTGTTCATCTTCTCCCAAAGAGCCCTAGTCTCTGCATCCCCTGCTTCCCATTTGCGGAGCATTTCCTGAGCAGCTGTATCAGGGTCGACAAATGACGGATCGGAGACTATATCAGGATTGTTCTCCTTTTCCTTCTCAGCTTCCTTTTCCCACTGAGCAAAACGCACATAATAGCGTCCGACAAAATGATCCCCTTTCTCACCTGTCGATTCCGGAGTCTCACCATTACCAAACAGCTTATAAGCAAGCATGGACTTGCAGATATGCACACCGCGATTATTGATAAGATTCACCTTGAGAACCTCTGCTCCGGCTTTTGAGAGAAGATTTGAAACAGACTCACCAAGGGAATCATTGCGCATATGACCGAGATGCAATGGCTTATTTGTATTCGGACAGGAGAACTCTACCATGATTTTCCGTCCCGAAAGATCATTTACAGCACCATACTCATCCCCAGCTTTATCGACTTCTTCAAGAATTCTGGATGCAAGTGAAGGAATATCGAAACGTATATTGAGATAAGGTCCAGCAACAAGCATCTCCCCTTCCGGATGCTTTTTGTCTGCAAGCGCTGCCATAATATCCTTAGCAATCAAAGCGGGGGCCTTTCCAGCAATCTTTGCATACGGGAACATCGGGAATGCTGCATCTCCCATCTCACTCTTTGGCGGTACACCAATGGACAAAACCGGGATATCATCGGTTCCAAGATAGCTCTTAAGCTCTGTTTCAATTGTATTTTTCCATTCGTTTTTCAATTCGCTAAGCATATTCACCTCATCAGATTCTGAGCGTTACCTCTCCAGAAGAGAGAGCCTCGATACTTCCGTCAGGATACCTTACCACAAGCGCGGCCTTATCATCCACATCTATTGCCACCGCATCTCTAGATATCCCGTTCTTTATAACTGTTATAGAACTCCCGAGGATAAAACAACGGGAACGATACTCCTTTATGAAATCCTCTGCCAAGACTGTTTCTATCTCCTTCTCAATCCTAGCACCAAGTTCAGCCCTTGTTATTGGAGAACCGCCTGATGGATAGAGGTAAATCATCTTATCCTTCAGCTCTTCCGGCATGGATTCAGCCCCTGGCTGGATATTCACTCCTATGCCGATTATGGCTTTATCGAGACCACCTTCCTCCATATTCACAAGTCCTTCTGTAAGGATTCCGACAGCTTTTCCTCCATGGATATAAATATCATTTACCCATTTTATTGAGCATTCAATACCCGTAAGAGATTCAATGGCCCTTGAAACAGCGAGGGAAGCTGCCGTTGTGAGCATATCAGGAGCAGGAATGGATGAACCGGAAAGAACCAGGGACATATACAAACCGCCCTCTGGGGAGAAGAAACTTCTTCCCAATCTTCCCCTTCCGCCTTCCTGTCGTCCCGCAACAACCGCGAAAGGAACCTCTGCTCCTTTATTGAGGAGGTCCTTTGCCTCCGTCATAGTGCTCTGGCACACTGCCCTGTAATATACAGGGATTGAAAAATGATGCTGCAGGACAGGAAGGGATAGGACATCGCTTTTTTCCAGTCTGTAACCACCGGTTTTGGATACAGAAATACTGTAACCTTCATCAACAAGGCCTGCTGCGCTTTTCGATATGGCCATTCTTGAGCAGCCAATCCTCTCTGCAAGTTCAGCACCGGATATACCTGAATCTGCTTCAAGAAGAATGGTTATCAGCTCGTCTTTTACATTCATAACAGAATGATTCTATTGGAAAGAGAGGACATTCTTCAATTGCCTTTTTCTGCATGCTTAAAATACGAAATGAAACTGAGTGAAAAATAAATCAACCAACCTGCAGGAACGACTTTCCAGACAACAGAGACACCATAGATGGGAGAAAAAAACATCGAAACTATCACCCTGAAAGAGAGATTAGCAAGGCTTGCAATCGTAAACAGTTTCATGTCCCCATACCCTCGAAGCACTCCCCCTGTTACCATTGCAAAACCAAGAAGCGAATAGAACCATCCCAGAAAAGAAAGATAGCCCTCTCCCGTAGAGTACGCCATCGCAGAGCCATTTTCTCCAAGGAATGCTGCTAATATATCATGTGTGAAAAACTCAAGAATGAAACAGGAAAGAACCCCAAAACCTAAAATAATTAAAAGAGATGCCTTATATCCTTTTTTTATCCTGGCAATCTGTCCCGCCCCCAAATTCTGTGCAGTATAAGGGCTCATTGCATTTCCAACAGAACTCAACGGGACAGTCACAAGGCTATCCACACGAATGCATACAGAGTATCCCGCAAGGATATCAGAACCAAAGGCATTAACAACACTCTGCACAAGCATCATGCCGATAGATATCGTTGACTGCTGGAGGATGGATGGAATCGCGATACCAGCCATTTCAGGTAGCATCTCTTTTGAGAATATGCAATTTAAGGAAGAGGAGTATTTTGAAAGCACTCTCAGAAGAATAAGAAAAGAAAGCATGCTGACAGAGCCTGCGAAAAAAGAGTTGCCCATGCAGCCCCCGCAACACCAAGCCCAATTTCCACAACAGCTACCAGATCCAATACAATATTCAGTAGTGAAGAGAAAAGCAGCAAATAAAGCGGTATCCTTGATTTTCCCAGAGAGTTAAACACAGAAGAAAGAATGTTATACATAAATAGAAATGGCAGGCCAAGAAAATAAATTCTTAAATATGTGACAGAATCAATGAAGATATTATCCGGAGTATTCAGGCTAGTCATTATTGCGGGAGAAAGAAAGTATCCGGCAACAGCAAGTACAACTGAGATAATCAAAAAAGAAAAGAGAGCTGTGGATATGCTTTCTTTCATCGCCTTGTAGTTTCCAGCTCCGAATGCCCGGCTTGTAAGAATGGTTGCACCGGCACCACCACCAATTGCGATGGCAATGAAAACAGATGTCAATGAATAAGAGGCCCCTACAGCAGCCAGAGCCTCCCCTCCAACGAATCGACCTACGATGATTGAGTCTGCCATTGTATACATCTGCTGGAAGAAATTTCCAAGCATGATTGGCAGAGCGAAAAGAAAAATAGCTTTCGCCGGTTTATCCGTCACCAGATAATCATCTTTCATCATTAATCGGATTCCTGAAACTCCATATTCGGATAAATTCTCTGCATTCGTTCATCAGTGAATCTCTTATCAATGAAACTCTCAAAAGCATTTCCAGGGGCTTTTCCTTCCACGCGTTCAGACCATCTGAAGACTGCTACAGCAGAGACAACTGAATTGAAAATCATGAATACGAGAAGCAGCCATACAAGAGTTTTACCGATGCTGTTTGGTATCTTCATCACCCAGACTGAAAAACGCGGATAAACGGACTTTATCCAGAAAACGCCCAAAAAGCCCCAGAAAATTGAATACAGAAGACAGATTCTGCCATTTATATTCAAAGGAACAGCAGAATAATCCCAGCTGGTAGAACCGAACATGAGTTCCTGGAAGAACGAACACAGATACTCAACAACACTGCCAGTAACGAATCCACCGATAAAAGAATAGATTGCTGAGCGGTTCCTGTAATTATAAAGTACAAGGGAAAGTCCTAGAGCTCCAAATCCGTAAACAAGATTGAAAGGTCCATATACAAGACCTGAACGGCTCTCGAAATAACCATGGCGTAAAAAGCACCAGAGAAGTTCTATGACAACGCCTGCAAAGGAACCTACAAAGAGGATGAGAAAGAGTTTGTATCCATTAAGTCCTCTCGCAAAATGCTTGGCCTTCTCTTCCTGATAATCTATTGTACCATTAGCAGGAGCCCTTGATATATTAAAGATCTTTTTCTGGCTATTGATTGTATCTTTCATCCTGGCTTTCAATTCATCGCTTGAATCGGAAAGGAATTTAGCCCACTCCTTTGCAGCCTCGCATTCAGCATCAAGCTTTGAAAGAGTGCGTTTTATGTCTTTGAAAAGCTTCTGCTGCTCTTTCACGCCAAGAGAATCGATATTTGCCAATGCAAAATAGTAGTAGTTCAATTTATCCTGTGTCTTGATTTCCCGTGGTGTCGGATCTTTTGCCATCATGTAGTCATCATAGCATCACGGAATTGTTATTGAAATGAATTAAATAAAAGCAGTCTTAAAGACCTTCTGGACAACAACTGTATTCAATTGATGGACTTCGGAAGAATCAAATCAGCTTGAGGAGGAATAAAATGGCTGAACGTTATCTTGATTGCCTCGGTGAGGCTTGTCCAGTACCTCTCATGAAGACTCAGAAAGAGCTTGAGAGCATGCAGAAGGGAGACATTCTCGTTGTCGGAATTGATCATACCTGTGCTATGAAGAATGTCCCAGATTGGGCTCGCAGCCAGGGATACAATGTCGACATCGATGAAGTCGGCGAAGGCGAATGGGAAGTCACAATCGAGAAGTAAGGACTGGAAAATGGAAGAGCAGAAGAACCCGACACTTTATGAAAGGCTCCTGAAGACTGAATGGTCTTACTATACAGGTGCTGTAATGATTACAATCCTTGCTCTCTGCCTTGCGCTTTTCAGCGGCACATGGGGAGCATCCGGCCCGTTTTTTACATGGTTTGGTAAGTTTGTAGGTCTTTTCGGGATTGATACAAACAGCTGGGCTATCTACAACGGAAGCCTTGAAGGATACAAATTCTTTGGAAACCAGGCATCGATGACAGATATCGGGCTTCTTCTCGGTGCTCTTATCTCCTGTCTTCTTGCTGCAAGTGGAAGATCAGGAAGATTAAGCACTGGAAGCAGGTTGCAGCCGCCGTCATCGGAGGTCTCTGCATGGGTTTCGGAGCAAAAATTGCAGGTGGATGTAATATTGGAGCACTTTTTTCATCTCTGCCACAGTTCAATCTCTCCGGATGGATTTTCCTTCTTTTCGTCTTCCTTGGAGCAACAGCAGGTGGAAGACTCCTTAGAAATTTCTTTGAACCACCTGTAAGCAACAAGAGACCAAACAGAAAGCGTCTCACAGCTGAGCAGAGAAAGCAGAGAAGAATGATTCAGATTGCACTCGGTGTGGTCCTCACACTGGTAGTGGTCATCGTCAGTTTTGTTGTCGCACCTAGCTATCCGAAAGCACCTGGTATCATTTTTGTAGGTATCGGTCTCGGATATGTAATGCAGCGCTCAAGATTCTGCTTCACTGCAGCATATCGCGATCCAGGCCTTACTGGTGAGACAAAACTCACACGTGCTGTTATCGTTGCTCTCGCACTTTCCACAATTCTCTTCTTCGGTATTCAGGCTTCAAAATACGGAATCGATCTTGCAGGACTTGAGTCCACACCAGGTGGTACAGTTAACCTTGCTCTTGTAATCGGATCATTTATTTTCGGAATTGGAGCTGTTCTTGCAGGAGGTTGTGCAAGCGGTACATTCGTAAGAATGGGTGAAGGCTATCTCCAGAACTACATCGCATTTGTTTTCTTTGCCTGTGGTTCCGCACTTGGTGAATGCTTCAATCTCGCAACGAAGGGAACATTCGTGAAAGCAGGTTCTCCAGTTTATCTGCCAGAAGTTTTCGGTGGAATGATGCCTGCCCTTTTCATCCAGCTTCTTGCACTTCTTGCACTCTGGATTCTCGCATACTGGTGGGAACAGAAGAAGATTGCACAGAGGAATGCTCAGAGCAACTGAGGATTATATGGAAAAAAGAATTGAAGAATATGATGTTGCCGTAATCGGTGGAGGCGCTGCTGGAATGACAGCAGCCCTCTATGCTGGACGTGCAAGACTTAAGACAATCCTGATTGAGAAATCTCTTATCGGAGGTCTGGCTACCTACACAAGCGAGATTGAGAACTACCTAGGATTTCCTGAAGGCATAGATGGTACAGAGCTCATGAGGCTCATGGACAAGCAGTTCAGGAAGTTTGGTGTCAAGGTTAAGCTTACAGACGTGAAAAGCGTTGAGGACAGACAGAGCTATAAAGTTGTTTCCACATTCCGGACTGATTACCATGTCAAAGCTGTCGTAATTGCAACTGGAGGACGTCCTCGTCTTACAGGCGCAAAGAATGAAGAACAGTTCTGTGACAAGGGTATTTCATTCTGTGCAACATGTGATGCCGCACGTTATACAGGAAAGAAAGTCATGGTTATCGGGTCTGGAGATGCAGCTATTGAAGAAGGCATGTTCCTTACAAAATTCGCAACGGAAGTTCTTGTTTCTGTTATACATGATGAAGGTGTGATGGATGCAAATGAAGTTGCAAGGGAAAAAGCTCTCAAGAATGAGAAGATGAAATTTCTCTGGAATACTGCCGTTGATTCATTCGAAGGTGATGAGCTTCTCAAGACTGTTGTCCTTAAAAACCTGAAAACTGGAGAACTGATGCCTGTAGATGTGGATGGTTGCTTCCTGTTCATTGGATATCTTCCAAACACTGGTATCTTCAAGGATCTCATCGAACTTGATAACCGCGGTTACATCCTTACAAATGAAGATATGGAGACAAATGTTCCTGGTATCTTCGCGGCAGGTGATGTAAGGCACAAGACTCTCCGCCAGGTCTCAACAAGTGTCGGAGATGGGGCTGTTGCTGGTTATATGGCAGAACGTTACGTTGATGAAATCAACACACTCAAGAATGGAATCTTACGTGACGGAACTGTTCTCTGCTATTTCTATAATGCATCCGAAGCAAATGACAGAAATTGTCTGACGCTGATTGAAGATTATGCAAAAAAGAACAATGAAAAACTTGCTCTTGAGGTCATCGATGTATACAAGAGTGACAAGCTTCAGAAAATGCTTGGCGCACCTGATGTACCATCGGTGATGGTATTCAGGAATGGTGAGAAGATATTCTCCGCACCATTTACGGATTCAGTCTTTGCTGAGATAGACAAGCTCTGATTGCAATCAGAAAGTTGACAAAATACTGCTGCAAAAGCCCGGGCTTTTGTGGCAGTTTTTCTTTAATCATTTTTTTTAATTTTTTTCTATGAAATAAGCATTTGGACTATATTGATCGGTATAAGACAATCTTTTAGCTTACCCAAAAGCAGGACAACTGGATGTTAATTAAAATTAACAGGAAATTTTCTTCCAACACAACTATAATTCTGAAATAGCATTACATTTTCAAATAGTTTCGCTCAGTATTACTGCGAATGATGGACGTCATCTAAAATGTGGTTATTTTTTGCTTTGGGTTCAGCTTTTTTTGCAGGATTATCTACTATACTTGCGAAATGCGGTATAAGAGAGACGGATTCAACTGTTGCTACGGCGATACGTACTTTTGTAGTTCTGATTTTCTCATTCATCATTGTCCTTATAGTCGGCTCCGGATCAACGATTACTGAAATCAGTAACAAAACATGGGTCTTTCTTATTTTATCAGGGCTCTCAACTGGAGCATCATGGCTTTGTTATTTCAAAGCATTGCAGGATGGAGATGTAAACAAAGTTGTTCCGATAGATAAATCAAGCACAATCCTCTCGATGGTACTTGCTTTTATATTCCTTCGTGAACCATTTACCTTTTCTTCGATAATTGCCGTACTACTTATCGGAAGCGGAACACTGCTGATGGTTGAGAAAACTGGAAACTATGACAGCACTTCAAAAGACCGGTATTGGCTGATATATGCTTTTCTTTCTGCACTCTTTGCTGCACTTACATCAATTCTTGGGAAAATAGGAATAGAAGAAGTTGAATCCAATCTGGGGACAGCAATAAGAACTGTAGTTGTTCTCATAATGTCCTGGATGATGGTTTTCATCAGTGGCAAAAAAGACAAAATACATGGAATACCGAAAAATGATTTTCTCTTTATAATCCTATCAGGATTTGCAACAGGTGCCTCCTGGCTCTGCTATTACAGAGCGTTGCAGGATGGGCCGGCAAGTGTTGTTGTTCCTATCGATAAACTCAGCCTTCTTGTTACTGTCGCTTTTTCTTATTTCGTTCTCAAAGAGAGGCTTTCGCTGAAATCCTTAGCAGGACTCATTCTAGTTACTATGGGAACCCTACTGATAACCTTTTCCTCATTTACCTGAGCCTCCCCTTCCCTCTTGGTAAAAACCAATTTCAAAACTATTCAAAGTGAATGATTCTTCACAGAACGTCAAAGAATGAAGGATGTGACGTAAGATACATCAATCATATGGATAGTGTATGATTTTCAATGCAGCAAAAGTATATACGGATGTTTACAAAAAAATCTGTTCCAAAAGTTAAAACTTTAAGAACAGACTCTTTAATATCACATGGGCATGGAAGCCTCTGCAACCAGCCCATTATTTTTTAATCTGTAATTCCGTTTCAGTAAATCTCGTACACTGCAACAGTACCCGATACTTCATTTGCAACAAGCAACATAGCTCTTCCTGTAACACTGATCTCTGCACTGATGAAAGCAAGACCCTCAGGGGCAACATCACCAGATGTGACCCACTTATCGAGTTCTCCGTCATCATACTCTTCAGAACCAGGGATAACAGAACAGAAATCTCTTGTATTGAGATAATCCTCAAAAACCGGTTTTTTCGGATTTGTAACATCGTACATCATCACGCCACCTGTGCGCTCCAATGCAACGAAAGCATAGATATGCCCATTAACAACACCTGTAGTGACACTCTCAGCCTCCGGCCCTTTCTTTCCAGACCTATCATCCAGCACAGCATTATCATTGGAGGAATTGTAAAAGTCCGGATAAAGTTCAGCTGTAATAGCCTCAAAATCATCACCGCTTGTGAACACCTCATATAATCCGTCTTCATTCACTTCATAGACAGTAAATGAGCGTCCACCAAAAATATAATCTTTCTCAGGATCAAGCCCATCAAAATCTGAAGAAGCGAAGAATACAACCTTTCCGGAAAGACCGCTATCAGCAGTGATTGCTCCTGTTGGAGATGTATCTCCATCCCCGAAATCCCTCTCATCCTCACTAATGTAGAATGTACCATCATCCTCATCACCCCACTCTCTTGCATCTCCTTCATTGGCTGTGACAAGGTATGTTTTTCCATCAACACAGAATGCAGCAATGCCATCAGGCATTCTGATGCCCCTAAGGCTATCATAATTTGATGGATGATAAGCCTCATCCTTCTTGTCGATGTCAATCACAGTCTTCGAATAGTCCTCAAAACCAGCACTATAGATACCTGTAAAACTTGCAGAAGGAATATCAAGATCTGCAATTGCGTTAGCTTCCTGAAGTGTTATATAGGCCTTCGTACCAGAGACTGCAATATACTCCGGTTCAAAGTCTTCTGAAGGAAGGCGATTCTTCATGATTACTATATTCTCTGCAACTAATGATGAACGCATGGAAGCTGTATCATAAGATTCAAATCCAACCTGGACAGAGGTCATTGAATCAACGTAGGCAATCGTTACAGATCCTTCAGGATCATCAATTCCCTTTCCATAACCTTCTCTAGGTTCTCCTTCATCAGCTGTAAGCACTGTATTATTGTCGGCAAAGATAATCATGTCTGGCTGGACGCCACTCTCAATAAGCCCCTCAAAAATGATTAACCCGTCTTCATCGCATCTGAAGATTGCAATGCGTCCAGGTTCGTTATATGCCTCTGCCTGAAGAGCCAGTGCAAGATATTTTCCATCAGGGCTTACTGCAACAGATGTCATATCACCATAATTGAATGACGGGTCCTCGTTCTCAACAAGTGACTTGATATCAATATCTTCGCCAGAAAGAACAACACCACTTCCATTGCCTCCAAGAACAGACAGATCCAGAGCTGCGAGAACCCCGCTCTGTCCATTGACAGAATAGGCATGATTATTTGCACTGTTATAGGCAATAATCTCCATCACCCCACCGTCAACATTATATTTTCCACTGCTGTATGACGCACTTTTGTGCATAGTCACAGCAGAAAGGGGTGTAAGAACAGCGGCAGAAAGAAGCAGTGCCACGCAGGTATTTCTTATCTTTCCATTCATTTGGCAAAATCCTCCGTATGGATAATCCCACATAAATGTGAACTCTATAGGTAATGGAAGTTAATTCATGAAAAACTGTGCAAATGGATAGTCAAATAGAGACAGTTACTTATTTGATGTGTTTCCAGTAAGCAGTACAGAGAAATAAGAAAACTACAGAGGGAGCATCTAAGATTCCTTCAAGGATTGAGGATTCTTATGGGGAAGATCTCAATAAGATCCGCAGGAGCTCCAGAACGTGCACTAATAACACTTTAATTCTGGTTTTTTATATCATTTCCTATGGTGGATCAGGAAGATTGCGCTCCCTTCCGAGACAAGAAGCCACCGTCTCTCATCTACTGACGACTCGGAGAACCTATCAAATCAATCAGATAAGCTTTGAGGAGATTTCGAAAGAAATGAAGCAGAAACCAGTAAGTGTATATATCATATTATAGATGTAAGCAATTCTTACATAATGTGATTTAAGCATGACTATGCAGCTTGTGACAGTATCTTCAAAAGGTCTCAGATAGCCATTCCAGTAAGCTATCGTAAAGCCTTGTCAATAAAGGAAGGAAGCCAGCTTGTAATTTATTCAGATGGTGAAAATATCATTCTGAAGCCTGTTGAACTTCCATCAGAGGATAAGCTTTCAGCCGCACTAGCAAAAGCCAAGGAATATGCAGAGAACGAAGGGCTTACAGAAGAGGATATCAAGAAAGCAATCCTGCAATACAGAAAGAACCTAAGATAATAACCCAATGACTATTTGTGTGTTATAAGTGATCTCCATATACGGATTTGTTGACGAATAACAACTTCTAGCCGTATTATTGAGATAGAAAGAGTCGCCAGCAAGACGGTGGCCTTAGATTAACGAAGATATCTCCGCTTACCTTTTGGCTTTTGGACGGCGGAGATCTTTTATATCCTTAATCAGGCCGAGAACCTCTTTCAAGATCCGCAGGAGCACCAGAGCAAGCTCTAATACTACTTTCATTCTGGTCTTTCACCTCCTTTCCTATGGTGGATTAGGAAGATTGCTCTCCCTCTACAGGATCAGAGGCCACCGTCTCTCATCTGCTGACGACTCAGAAATCTTATCAAATCAATCAGATAGGCTTCAAGATGATTTCGGAAAAGCAATGATATTGCTCGAAACCTTCCCAATCTGAAGAAGCCTTTCCCTTACCTCGTGCGTATAGTTGTCACTCATTCTCTCGCTCTGGCGTCCTACAATGAAACGGAGATTATTGTCATCAATCTCACCTCGAAGCATCGAATTGAAGAAATGTCTTAGAGAATGGAAATCTATGTTCCTTTCTTTCCTCTTCTCCTCCGTGATTCCGATAGCAGCAAGAGCCGAATAATAATAATTGTTGATATAGCTTCCTGCTATCGGAGTATCAATGGAGTTATCAGACCAGAAGATAAGGCCATTCTTATGTGGATTTGAATCAGCCATATTCACAAGCTCCTCAGCCAATGTTTTTGATACAGGAACGTGCCTTACTCTCTTCCCTTTTGTAGAGTTAAAGCCATCAGTCTTAGCAAAGTTCTCTTTCACTGTAATGATAGCCTAATCCTCATATTCAACGTTGTTCTCAACGAACTCGATTGCCTCCTTTCTCAGGGCTCGTATCTCTCCTTGTCTCATGCCTGTTGTGGCAGCAAGTGCGACAGCAAGATAGATCTTCATGCTGATGCGTCCTGCAAATCCTTCTTTTCTCAGATATTCAATAACAGCTTCGACTTCACTCTTAGTCGGAATGCCTCTGTTTTTCTGATCCCTCTGAAGCATTTTTACGTTCTGCATCGGATTTGCCTTGATTATTCCTCTTGCAAAAGCCTCATTCAAAGGCTTCTGCACAGAGAGGATGACATTGTTGATTGTCGCTGCGGATATCTTTCCTTCATCGATGAGCGATACGATTACGGTCTCAATATCGTTCTGGGTAATCTCAGAAAGCTTCAGAGATGGATTGATTCTCGGCATGAAGTTACGTTTGAATGTTCCAAACATGTTAAGACAGTAATCTCTTCCGATGCTTCCCTTCTTCGTCTTATTCTTAAGCTTGACATAGGATGAGTTATCGAAGTCCCAGAAGTTTAGGACATACTCAACAAAGTTCGGAGACTTCATTTCCTTCTTTGTCAGACCTTCCTCATAGGCTCTCACAGCGATTGCAGCAGCTGCACTTCTTGTTCCGATACGACGGAAGCTGTCATCTCCAAGCTTGCTTCTCAGGGTTTCTATACTAAGTCCAGGATCATAGCTCTTTTTCCTGAATTCCCAAATATAAACTATGTATTAGCACATACTGAAAATAACTTTTTTCAATATAATAAGATATAAATTTGAGATCTGATTGGTATAGTTAAGAATATCAACTATGCAAATTTTAGTTAGTATTCGAGTTAATTTCTTATATATTAATAATTTGGTATTCTGAATCATAGTTATAAAATGGGAATTCAGGTCTTTTTCTCAGGATTCCAGAAGCGAACATAATAGTAGACACCTTTTGCTCTGCGTCTTTTGTACAATGAAAATCTGACCATATATTTCCTCCTTCAAAGAAGCAAAAGGCGGAAATAATTCCAGACTTTTCGGTTTCAACATGCTACCAAATATGCTACCCGAGGTTTTCAGACCTTGCAACGCATAAAAGAAAAGGCATCTTAATTACTTATACAGCAACAAGATGCCTTAATGGGCGATGGCAGGATCGAACTGCCGACTTCCACGATGTCAACGTGACACTCTCCCGCTGAGTTAACC
>CALXYN010000008.1 GCA_944392975.1 uncultured Spirochaetaceae bacterium
ATCAGGGCAAGGGCGTAAGTTACTGCGCAACCTGTGAAGGTCCTTTTATCAAAGGTAAGAGAATCACAGTTGTCGGAGGAGGAGACACAGCCCTCACCGACGCCCTCTATCTCTCAAAACTTGGCAGTGAGGTGCACATCATCCACAGACGAAATGAGTTCAGGGGTCAGAAGGTCCTGCAAGACAGGGTCATGGCAAAGGATAACATCCATCTCCAGCTTGGAAAGACCGTTGAAAGAATCAACGGGGATGACAAAGGTATCACATCAGTTCTTCTTTCCGATGGGACAGAACTTGCGGTGGATGCTGTCTTCATTTTCGTCGGTATAATCCCGAACTCTGAGCTGCTGGAAGGTTTTGCCGAGCTCGAGAAAGGCTTTGTCGTCACTGATAACGCAATGGAAACAAGTGTACCGGGACTCTTTGCCGCAGGGGACGTGAGAACGACTCCATTCAGGCAGGTTGTGACAGCTGCAGGAGATGGAGCATCGAGTGCTCACAGTGCAGACGAATACATTCAGAATCTATAAGCTGCAAATTGTGTGAAAACACCTTCAAAAAGCCCAAAACAACGCTTTAGAAGGTGTTTTTTCCTTGCCTTTATACCGCCCTTAGCAGATAATCTTTAAATATGAATGTCCTGATGGTTTCAAGTGAAGCAGTCCCCTTTTCAAAATCTGGAGGGTTGGCTGATGTATTGGGTGCACTGTCCCCTGCCCTGGTGAAAAAAGGCGAGGATGTACGTATTTTCATGCCAATGTATTCTTTCATTGACCACAAGGGATTCAGGAAAGGAGTTTCCTACAAAATTCCAATGCTTGCTTCCGAAGAGGAAGTCTCTACAGTCCACAGAAAACTGGATGGTGTGGAATACATAGGACTCGAACATCCCTATTTTTCCGCTCGAAAGGGAATTTACGGAGATACATCCTTCACACCATATCCAGATAACGGGGAGCGCTTCATGCTCTTTGCCAAAGCGGCAGTACTTTACATGAAGGCTTCTGGCTGGTATGCAGACATTGTCCACTGTCATGACTGGACAGCAGGTCTTGTTCCGTTCTACGTCAAGGAAGAAGGAATAAAAGCCCATACTGTATTCACAATCCACAATCTTGCATATCAGGGAGATTTCTCACGCTTCGATGCTGTGCTGGGCGGAGACAGACTCGACAGTAGCTTCTTCTATGGCAAAGCCGGAGAGGAACGGCTGAACATGCTCAAAGCAGGTCTCGAGTCAGCTGATGGCATTACCACAGTCTCCCCTACTTATGCAGAGGAAATCCAGACAGAGAAATATGGATGTGGGCTCGACTGGCTTCTGAGGGAAAGAAAAGATGACCTGAAGGGCATCCTCAACGGTATGGATACTCACGAATGGAATTCCAGAACGGACAAGTTCTTTCCAGAGCATTACAGCGTAAAAGACCTTTCAGGCAAGAATGCACTCAAAGAAAGAGTTCTGAAAAAGTATGGCCTGATTGAGGATCCAAGCCTTCCTCTTTTCACGATGATTTCCAGAATTGCAGATCAGAAAGGATATGCGGAGCTTCTTGGTGGAAACCACCCTGTTCTTGAAGAGCTTCTGTGCCAGAAGAATTTCCAGATGCTCATCATCGGAACCGGGGACAAGCACTACGAAGAAAAGCTTATTGATCTTGCAGCAAGGCACGAGAACCTGAGCGTGAAAATTGCTTTCAGCAGCGAAACAGCGCATGAAGGCGAAGGGGCTGCAGACTTCTTCCTGATGCCATCACGCTATGAACCATGCGGACTTAACCAGATGTATTCCCTCCACTATGGAACACTTCCGGTTGCCCATAGGACTGGAGGACTGGCAGATACAATCATAGACATTACAGAACACCCGGATACGGGCACAGGTTTTCTGATGGAGAATCTTTCATCGGAAGCCATAATCGATGCTGTAAATCGCGCAATCCGGTTCTATAATGAAGAAAAGGAGAACATGGTGAAAGCCATAAGACGGGCAATGACTACGGACCTCTCATGGGACAAGTCGGCCGGTGAATATATAGAGCTTTATAACTCACTGAAAAATAAATGAGCAACACATTAGGAGGATTGGAAAAATGAAGAAAAAGAAAGCAATAGCAATTGTTCTCGGTGGAGGACGAGGAACAAGACTTTATCCGCTGACAATGGACAGAGCAAAGCCAGCTGTACCATTTGCAGGAAAATATAGACTTGTAGATATTCCTATTTCCAACTGTATCAACAGTGGAATCAGGCAGATTTACGTCCTCACACAGTTCAACAGTGCCTCTCTTCATAACCATATCGCAAACACATATCAGTTTGACCAGTTCTCTGGTGGTTTTGTTGAAATCCTTGCTGCTGAGCAGACATATGCAAGCGAGAGCTGGTATCAGGGAACAGCAGATGCCGTAAGGAAGAATCTCAAGCATTTCCATGACCAGAACGCAGATTACTACATCATCCTCTCTGGCGATCAGCTTTACAGAATGGATTTCCAGAAGATGCTTGACAGACACATCGAGTCAGGTGCTGAGCTCACAATTGCAGCAAAGCCGATTTCAAGAGCTCAGGCAACAGGTCTTGGAATCATCGGAGCAGATGAGGAAGGAATCATCAGGAAGTTCTATGAGAAGCCGGCTCCTGATATGGATATCACAGAGTACAAGGTGCCTGCAGAATGTCTGAAGAATCAGCTTTCCGTCGAAAGAAATACTGAAAATGAATACCTTGCTTCAATGGGTATCTACATCTTCAATGCACAGACCATGGAAGAAGCACTTAACAACGACAAGACAGATTTCGGAAAGGAAATCATTCCTGAAATCATCAAGACACGCCGTGTAAGTGCCTACCTCTTCAGCGATTTCTGGGAAGACATCGGAACCATCAAGGCTTTCTACGAGACAAACCTCAATCTCGCTTCTGAGAAGCCTGCATTCAACTTCTATGATGAGGAGATGCCGATTTACACACACAGAAGACACCTTCCTGCAACAAAGGCAAACTTCTGCAATATCTCCTGCTCGCTCACATCTGAAGGTTCAATCATCACCAATGCTTACATCGTCAACTCCATTGTCGGTGTCCGTACATTCATCGAAGCTGGAGCATCGCTTGATGGTGTTTACTGCATGGGTGCCACATTCTACGAAACAGAGGAAGAGAAGGCAGAGAATGCAAAGAAAGGCATTCCAAACATCGGTATTGGAAAGGCTACAATCATCAAGAGGGCAATTATCGATCAGAATGCAAGAATCGGCTCCAACTGCCGCATCGGTATCGACAATATTCCACGTCCGGATGGAGATTTTGAGATGTATTCAATCCACGATGGAATCATCGTCATCAACAAGAATGCAATTATTCCAGATGGCACAGTGATGTAAGCACAGCCTAGCTTGCATAGGGGGAACCTTCGGGTTCCCTTTTTTTGACAAGAAAAATCCCATGTACCATTGAGATACATGGGAAAAGAGCAAACAAAACATCTGGAATCAACAGATTTTCCTGATCCAGCCTTCTGGAGCTTCAACATCTCCATTCTGAATACCTGTAAGAGTTTCCCTGAGTTTTCCAAGAACAGGTCCGAATTCATTCATGCCGGAAGGAACCATGATTTTCTCATCATGATTGTCAATCTCCCCTACCGGAGAAATAACGGCTGCGGTACCGCAGACACCGACTTCGGCAAATTCTTTGACCTCCTCAAATGGAACCTGTCTCTCTTCAACAGTGAGGCCAAGATACTCCTTTGCAACATAGACAAGTGAGCGTCTTGTTATTGACGGGAGGATTGTCGAGGATTTCGGAGTAACAAGCTTTCCGTCCTTTGTGACGAAGAGGAAATTAGCACCACCCGTCTCCTCTACATATGTCCGTGTACCTGCATCGAGGAACATGTTCTCATTGTATCCTCTGCTGTGAGCAAGTTCTCCCGCATAAAGAGACATTGCATAGTTAAGACCTGCTTTTATATCTCCGGTTCCATGAGGGGCTGCCCTGTCGTAATCAGAGACACAGATCTTTATTGGCTTCACACCACCCTTGAAATATGGTCCGACCGGAGTACAGAAAAGCCTGAACTGATATTCAGGAGCTGGCGCTACACCGATGACAGGACCTGAGCCAAAAAGGAATGGACGCACATAAAGTGTGGCACCAGTACCATATGGAGGCACCCATGCAGCATTGGCCTTTACAGTCTCATCAAGTGCGTGGAGGAACATCTCTGTGGAAACTTCTGGAATAAGGAGACGGCGAGCAGAACTCTGGAGACGTTCAGCATTGAGATCCGGACGGAATGTGACAATGCTTCCATCTTTCTGGGTATAAGCCTTGAGGCCTTCAAAACATGTCTGTGCATACTGAAGAACGCCAGCACATTCAGACATGGTGATGGTATTATCCTTTGTAAGCTTTCCTTCTTCCCATGCACCATTTTTCCATTCTGCATAGTAACGGTAATCTGTGGGCATGTAACCGAATCCAAGCTCACCCCATTTAATATCCTTCTTTTCCATAATGCACCTCTCAGAAGAAAAATATAGCTAGATAGTAGAACTCTGCCTTCAGCTATTCAAGAGAAGAGAGACCACTCTGTCGCGGATTTGGCAATCTGATGGGCCCATATCGAGAAGAAGAAGTTCTTCTCGCCCAACCCACTTGATTTCTGAATGGACGCTTAGCGAGAAATCATCGGACAGAATGCTTATCAGATGAGCATTCAGATGGTAGAGAGTATCTTTGTTGATGAAGTCAAAAGAGAGAAAGGATTCTCCCACAGAAACCGGCACACCCAGCTCTTCCAGGTACTCGCGCTTCAATGTGTCCTCATCCCTCTCGCCCCAGCGCTGCTTGCCTCCAGGGAATTCCCATTTTCCAGAAAGAGCACCGCCTTCTATTCTGTGGGCAACCAGAACCATATTGCTTCTTATTGCAACACCTGCTGTAGTAATCCGTTCATTCATTTTTTAATTATAGCAGAACAATGTGGGGAAAAAGAAAATGAATAAGGGCAATCACAAGAGAAAACAGGCCAAGCTTCCTCACTTTCTGTTTCTTTCCGGCAAGGTAGGCATCTGAACGTTCCCTGTTCTTTTCCGAATAAAGCAGACGGAAGAAAAATGCCATGAAAAGTACGGATAACGACGGAACAAGATCCCCGATTATGGCAGGCCCAGGAGACATCGGCAGGAATAGATTTAGAAGAGAAATCAGGAGGCCTGCCGCAAAATAGATATTGAGACGCTTGCTGTCTTCTCTGAGTCTCGATTTGACTTTAATCATAAAAGACAGCTTCCTTCTATATGAATCCACAAGAATGAGAAGAGCAGAAAAGACAAGATAGGCGACAGAGAGCAAGTAAAGCTGTATCATCTGCACCTTCCTGTCATGAGTATCAATTCTTCCGCCGAATAATAACCATACTCCTCATGGGCTTTTTTTCCAGCTCTCTGGTGAAGTATAACGCCATCAATTGCCGCGCGAAGAGGTGATTCCCCCTCTCCCATCAATGCTGTGATGATTCCAGAAAGAACATCTCCCGATCCTGCGACTCCAATGGATGGATTAGAACCGTCATAAACGAAAATTCTCTCACCATCAGTTATCCAGAGAACAGATGACTTAAGAACCACAATGCTTTCTGTCTTCTGAGAAAGACTTCTAAGGGATGAAGAAAGAGTCTCCGGATTCCCAAGACCATCAGGAATGGAAAGAGAGGCCATCAGGCGACGGTATTCCCCGATATGAGGGGTAAGCACGGCCCGATAAGAGAAAATATGTCCAGAAACGAAACGGAGCGCATCTGCATCTATCACAAAATTCTTACCCGATTCTACTACGCGGCGAAAAAGCTCTCTGTTGCCATCACCCCACCCCGGACCGACAGCAAGGGCATCAAAGTGAGACAAATCTGCATTTTCAGGGGAAGAAATGATGACTGCAGGATTTTCATCCCTGATTCTCTCTGAATCTGTAATGATAGTCACAAGCCCTGCTCCGGAAAAGAATGCAGCACGGGCAGAAAGCCGAGGAGCTCCTGTATATTTATCAGAGCCTCCGACAATAGCAATATGTCCCCGGCTGTTCTTATAATCTGAAATGGAAAAAACAGGCATTGAGGAATCACTGTCCGAAAGCAGGAACATGTTTGTCTCCGCGTTCTCTGTTTCTTTATCAGGAAAACCAGGATTTGCCAGCAGAATCTTCCCCGCGTTCTTTCTCAAAGATGGCTCGAAAAACACATCTTTCAAAGCCATGAAAGCCACAGTCACGTCAGCATTCACAAGTGAAGCAGATGGAACATCAAGAGATATCACAATCTTTCCGGTATTTGCGCCTTCTATTGCAGCTTTAGTCCGCTCATCAGCTTCTCCATGAAAGCCGAAACCGAAAAGTGCATCATAAACAGTATCATAACCATATGTTGATTCGACTATATCCAGCGAAGATGGAAGAAGCGTCCTTCTTCTTATATTCTCAGAGTTTCCTTTTTCACTGAGAAAGAAGATATCAGGCTTAACACCTGCTTCCAGAAGCAAAAGTGACAATGCAAGTCCATCAGAACCATTATTTCCCGGTCCCACCATCACAAGGACACGGCCACTGACATATTCTCTTGTAAGCTCAAAAGCTTTCTTTGCAGCATTGTCTATCAATGTGCTTTCATCAAGACCATATTCAGCAATAAGAGCATGATCCAACCGGGATGAAGCTTTAAGAGAGAGTATCGGGCGCATATCAGGAATAATAGCTTCTATCACTTAAATTGTCACTTGACTACAAAGCTCTTTCCGTTCTAGTGTTCAAAGCGTCTAGGGGTGGCTAAGGCCTGAGATTATACCCTCGAACCTGATCTGGATAATACCAGCGAAGGGAACGGCAGATTTCAAATCCCCGGATAATCTATTTTTGGGAGATGCTAATGAAGAAGGCACTCTTTATTATGCTTTTTGCATTTGCAGCACTGTCAGCTGTAATGGCACAGGCTGCAGCGGAGGAAGATGTTCTCACAGTCTATTCCTATGACTCTTTCGCCAGTGACTGGGGTCCGGCAGGAAAGCTTATTCCAGCATTCGAGGAAGAGACAGGAATCAAGGTCAACCTTGTCAGCGCAGGAGATGGAGTTGAAATGATCTCACGCGTAGAACTCGAGGGAGAAGACACGAATGCAGATGTCATCCTTGGTGTCACGGATGACTTTGCGTACAGAGCGTACCCATATATTGAGAGTTATGAGTCCCCTGTTCTCAGCGATATTCCTGACGAGCTGAAATTTGATCCTGAAAACCGCCTTATCCCATTCGATTACGGTGCATTCGCATTTGTGTGGGATTCAGAGTGCGGCCTTGATAAACCAAAATCTCTTTCCGATCTCACAGATTCCCAGTATGAGAACAAGGTCATACTCATCGATCCAAGAACCTCTTCTGTAGGACTTGGTCTTCTTCTCTGGACATACAACATCTATGGAGACGGAGAGGAGTTTGAATCATGGTGGAAGGCAATGAAGGACAATGCGCTTACCATCGCTGATGGCTGGTCATCCGCATACGGTCTTTTCACAGAGGGAGAGGCTCCTATCGTACTTTCATATACGACAAGCCCTGTTTATCATGTCATGAATGACAATACAACGCGCTATCAGGCAATTGTATTCCCCGAAGGCCATGAAGCCACAATTGAGGGAATCGGTATTGTAAAGGGCACTGACAAGAGAGAAGAAGCGGAGAAATTCGTCGATTTCATCCTCACAGAGGCTCAGATTGATATCGCGGTTGCAAACTCCATGTATCCAGTAAACAGCTCAATCGAGCTTCCTGATGCATTTGATTGGGCACCAAAACCGGATGTTCTTTTCAGAAGCGGGGCCACAGATCCGGCAAAGGTTGAAGAACTCCAGACAAAATGGCTGGAAATAATGACGGAAATCAACTGAATTTTTCTGTTATAATGAGGAGGAGCCATGAAAAGAAACAGAGCTACTTTCTATACATTAAACGCACTTCCAGGAATTCTGATTCTCGTAGTGCTCTTCCTCATTCCCCTTTTTTTCACATTCAGCTATGCCTTCCATGATAATGGGAAGGCGCTGGTAGAGATTTTCAAGGATGAATATACATACCGTCTCCTTGTATTTACGCTCGAAGAGGCCCTGCTTTCCGCACTCATATCAACATTGATAGCAATCCCGCTAGCCTCTTTTTTCTCAAAATACACATTTCCATTAAGAAGAACGGTACTTACGCTTTCAGGCCTTTCATTCACAATACCTTCAATCCTTGTAGTACTTGGATTTGTCATCTGGTATGGAAACAACGGCCTTTTGAACGCGTTTCTGATGAAAATAACGGGACGAGATTATACGACGCTGCAGATACTTTATTCATTCAAGGCAATCATACTTGCACATGTCTATCTCAATTTTCCGATAGCCTTCCTGCTCATAACCAATGCATGGACAGAAATGCCGGACACACCGGAGAAGGCAGCATACACACTAGGAGCTGGAAGAGCAAGGACTTTTATCCACGTCACGCTTCCGCGCCTTACGCCTGCAGTCCTTTCTGCATTCATACTCATCTTCCTCTTCTGCTTCTCATCATTCTCGATAATCCTGGTGCTGGGAGGAAATCCTGCCTATTCCACGTTTGAAACGGAAATATACAGACGTGTCAACATAAATGTTAACAGGGAAGAAGCCGCCGCCCTTTCAATCTTCGCTTTCTTCATCACATCCGTAATGCTGATTATCACAAGCAGGGGACGAAAGAACCAGAGGGCGACAAGAAAGGAGAAAACACTGGAGAAAGCAAAGGGGAAAACACTCGTTGTAGCATTCCTTCTCATACTTCTCATTCTCCTTTTCATCCTTCCGCCAATGCTTTCCATCATTTACCGCGCATTCTATACAAAAGCAGGAGACTTCACTCTCCGTGCCTGGAATGATATAGCAAAAGGGAGCACAGGGCTGATGAGTACTGCCATGAGCGGTATCATCAACAGTTTTCTGATTGCTCTCCTCTCTTCCCTTCTCTCTGTCTATTTCGGTTCAAGAATAGCCCTCGCATCTGCTAAACGGAATTCAAGAATCCTGCCAGTTATTTCATCAATGCCAATGGCAACAGGATCTGTCACACTGGGCCTTGGTTTTTCATTTCTGGCAGCCACAGTCGGACATGATTCAATTTATTTCTCGTATATTCTTGTAATAGCAGCACATCTGACTATCATTTTGCCATTTGCAGTAAGGACGATAACACCGGGAGCGAAAATGATACCTGATTCGCTTGCTGCAGCTTCCTACACCCTAGGTGTTTCTGCTTTCCGTACCATGAGGAAGGTGGAGAAACCAATACTTTCCCCATACAAGAGAAAGGCTTTTGCATTCGCCTTTGCACTCTCTCTGGGAGAAGTAAATGCAACCCTGACACTTTCTGACGGGCATGTATCGACATTGCCAATACTCATATACCGGATGATAAGCTCCTATAACTATCAGGGAGCGGCCGCTCTGGGAACACTGCTTCTGGCAGAAGCCCTAATTGTTTTCGCAATCGGCGAAGGAGGAAGGAAACATGCCATATCTTGAAATAAGAAAACTGGAAAAGAAATATAAGGATTTTACACTCTCTGCTTCCTTTGGCGTCGATGAGGGGGAATTTCTATGTGTCATAGGTCCATCCGGTTCTGGAAAATCTACGCTTCTATCTCTTATTGCCGGCCTTGACAAGCCCGATGGAGGCACTGTGACAATCGACGGGAAGGATATCACAAAGATGAAAATCCAGGAGCGTGGAATCGGTATGGTTTTTCAGGATTTCACTCTCTTTCCTTCAATGAATGTCGAAAAGAATATTCAGTTCGGAATGACTGAGAAGAAGGCTGAGAAGAAGAAAATCTCTGATGCACTACTCTCCCTTGTCGGTCTTGAAGGCTATGCAAAGCGTTCTGTATCATCGCTCTCAGGAGGCGAAGCTCAGAGAGTACAGCTTGCTCGCGCAATTGCAGCAAAACCGAAGATTCTGCTCCTCGATGAACCGCTTTCTGCACTCGATGCACCGCTGAGGAAAAGCATCAGATCATCCATCAGGGCAATTCATGATGCACTTGGAATCACCATGATCTACGTCACGCATGACAGGGAAGAGGCATTCTCAATCTCCGATTCCATTCTGATAATGCATGATGGAAAGACTGTTGCGATGGGTACTGCTGAAGAGCTTTACAGGCATCCAAAAGATCTTTTCACGGCCTTTTTCACAGGAGAAGGAACCGCACTGCCGGCACATCTTGTATTTGAGAATATGGAGGGTTCCGTCTTCTTCCGTCCAGAGAATGCCGTAATATCGGAAGAAAGCATCAGTGCGGAAATGTATCCGATGCATGTGGTTTTTCCTGACGCAGAAATAATCTCATGCGAGTTCTGTGGTTCAGATTATATTCTCGGGCTTGAGTACCAGGGCTACCCTCTTCTCTGTCAGAGTGCTACAAAACCACGCAGAAAGACAGTTTCTGTGATGATACTGAAAGAAAGCATCCTCAACCTCCAGTAAAACTTAACCAATGCCTCCGCTTACAGCGTATAAAGAGCGGAGGCAAAATGAAACGAATAATCATTGCAGTACTTCTTCTACTCCCGACCTCGCTTCTAGCAGACACAGTATGGAGTCCCTCGTTATCTTTATCAGTTGAGTATGAAGGAAGTCATATTGAAGAGCATGAGGAAGAAAATGCCATCTGGAGTACTGCACGTACAGCAATAGGAATTTCACCGCTATCAATGACAATCAATGAAAAGCATACGCTATCGCTGCCGATGGAGCTTGCATACACTGCTGACAGCTCCGTCCATGGAAGGCTGATGATGCCGGGATACTTCTCAACGCTCCTTGCCCTACGTTATGGATACCATGTATCCCGCGATGTCGAGATTGCCATTTCACTGGATACAGTTCTCCAGTGGCACAACAGGCAGAATGCACTCTCCTGGAGATTCGGCATGAGCACATACCTCACATGGTATCCTTTCACAAACCTTGGTCTGTCAATTCCACTCTCAGCTTCGTGGAGTCCCGGAGTCTTACATTTCAATTCCGGTCTTATTCTCGTATTCAACATCAGGAGCATTCAATGATAAAAAGAATTCTTTTCATTCTTATTTCAGTTCTCACGATCTGCAGCTGTGAAATGACACCACAGCAGGGAAAGGTTGTATTTGTTTCAATCGCAGTGGATTACAATGCCCCCGATGGCATTAACGCGCTTGATAACCCTCCAGAAGATCAGAGAGTGCTATCTTCTCAGATTGAGGCACTTTCCTATGCGTCAGGTGAAATATATGAGCAGTATCTTTTCCTTGAGAAAAACGGAATCAGGTATTTCAATGGTACTGAAAAGAAGTGGAACCATGACGATATCCTCTACACGCTCTCAGAACTGGATACACTTCAGAGCGATCTTGTCATCCTTCATTATTCAGGGCATGGAGATTCTACAGGAGCACTTGTCACCGATGCAGATACTTCATCGCGTCTTTCTGCAGAAAGACTTCTGGATGCAATGAGAGGAATTGATGGACGCAAATGCCTTTTCCTTGATTCCTGTTTTTCAGGAGTGTTCATAGATGATGCAGGATATATGCAGAATGGAGACAGATTCGAGGACGGGAATCTTGAGTCCGATAATATATTAAACGCATTTATTCCATCCTTTATCGGAACTTTTTATAAAAAAGACTATGGAAATGACAATATCTGGATCATCGCAGCGGCAACAGAGGAGCAGAATTCCTTTGACAACTGGGATAGCGGCCTGCCACAGCAGGAGAAGTTTGGAGCTTTCTCCTACTACCTAGCACTGGCACTTGGATATGATATGGAGAATGACACCCCGCTGCTTCCACCAAAAGGAACGAGAATGACATTCTATTCTCTGTGGGAAGAAATAAGGAAAAGCATGGCAGACGATCTGAAAAGGGAAGCAACTCCACAAGCAACACTGTCTGTAACGGATCCTGTACTCTTCAGCCTTTAGTCTCAATCTACAAGATCCTTTCTGTCTTTTATTCTCTGGATCTCATCCCTAAGAAGTGCAGCTTTTTCGAATTCCAGATTCTTTGCAAGCTCAGTCATCTGACGGGTAAGATCTGCTATGTACCTCTTTCTGTCGCGCTCCACGAGAAGGTTGTAATTCGAGCTGATGATTTTCATCTCTTCCTTAGCAATTGCCTCATCATCAGCCTCTTCGCGTTCAAGAATATCCTCAACTGCTTTCTTGATTGTCTTCGGGGTTATGCCATGAGCTTCGTTATATGCCATCTGCACGGAACGTCTGTGCTCTGTTTCCTCAATTGCCTCAGCCATTGCCTCACTCATTCTGTCTGCATACATCAGAACACGGCCATCTGCATTTCTGGCGGCACGGCCGATTGTCTGAATGAGGGAAGTGGCAGAACGTAAAAATCCGATTTTATCGGCATCGAGAATGGCAACAAGAGAGACTTCGGGCAGATCAAGGCCTTCTCGGAGAAGGTTGATTCCGACAAGCACGTCGAATTTTCCAAGTCTGAGATCCCTGAGAATTTCCACACGCTCAATCGTTTCGACCTCCGAGTGAAGATAACGGACAGCAAGACCAAGACCAGAAAGATAATCTGTAAGGTCCTCTGCCATCTTCTTTGTCAGCGTTGTTACAAGAACACGCTCATTCTTCTCAATTGTCTTACGAATCTCGCCATAGAGATCCTCCATCTGCCCCTCTGTTGCCCTGACCTCAATCTTCGGATCAAGAAGGCCTGTCGGACGTATGAGCTGCTCCACGATTTGGGCAGATTCCTTCCTCTCTCGTTCTCCGGGAGTTGCAGAGACATAGATACGCTGCCCCACCTTATGATCGAACTCATCGTATTTGAGAGGACGGTTATCCAGAGCAGAAGGAAGACGGAATCCATAGTTTACGAGATTCGTCTTTCTCGATCTATCGCCCTCATACATGGCTCCAATCTGAGGGAGTGTGACGTGTGACTCATCGATGAACGTTACAAAATCATCTGGAAAATAATCAAGCAGGACTGCAGGTCTTTCTCCTGGAGCACGGCCAGAGAGAATTCTTGAATAGTTTTCAATACCGGAGCAGTATCCGACTTCCTGAAGCATTTCCAAGTCGTATTCGACACGGCTTTTTATTCGCTCCGCCTCTACAGGTTTTCCATTGGAAAGGAAGTACTGAACACGTTCTTCTTTTTCCTGGTTTATCTCATCAATTGCCCTGTTTATCTGCTCCTGAGGCATCACGAACTGCTTTGCAGGATAAAGAGTGACTACATCAACACTGGCAATCCGCTCGCCTGTAAGAGGATTGAACCAGACAATATCTGAAATAGTGTCCCAGTCAAGATAGATACGGAACGCGGTCTCAAGATATGCAGGATAGATCTCTACAGTCTCTCCACGAGGACGGAATGTTCCACGCTCAAGAATCATATCATTCCTGTCATAGAGCATTCTCGTGAGCTGGGAGAAAACCTTGTTCTGATTGAAATCATCTCCAGTACGGAAAGTGAAGAGCATATCGCGGAGAGAGACAGGATTGCCAAGGCCATAAATACAGCTTACAGTCGCTACGACAATCACATCGCGTCTTTCCATCAATGAAAAGGAGGCATTAAGCCTTAGTCGGTCAATTTCATCATTGATATCCACTTCCTTCTCAATGTAGAGATCTTTTCCAGGAACATACGCCTCCGGCTGGTAATAATCGTATGTAGACACGAAATAAGTGACAGCGTTTTCAGGGAAGAAAGATTTAAACTCCCTGTAAAGCTGTGCTGAAAGTGTCTTGTTATGTGAGAGCACAAGTGTCGGTTTCTGTATCTTCTCGATAAGCTTTGCCATCGTGAATGTCTTTCCCGATCCGGTGACACCTTTCAGTGTCTGGGCCCTATCACCTTTCAGATAGCCTTCATAAAGCTTTTCGACGGCCTCTCCCTGATCTCCTGCAAGACCGTAGTCAGAGACGACATGGAAGGGCTTTGAAAAACCCGCCTGAAAATTTATGAACGGTTCACCTGCTATGTTATAGCCTTCTTTCACCTCACCAGCCATCTGGAATTATCCTCCGTCTGTTCGACCAGAACTACATTGTTAAGCACTATACTTCTGCCATTTCTCATAACTGTAAGTTCCACACGATCTCCAGGACGCGTATCAAAAAGGGCTGCGAAGTAATCACTATAAGAATTCACTGCTTTTCCGTTTATGGCAGTTATAACATCACCGCCGAGATAGATGACACTCTGTCCGTACTGCACAGCTTCATTTCCACCTCTGAGGCCACCTTTATCGGCTTCACCGCCAGGAACCACCTGCGAAACGAGAATTCCATCTGTTATGGAAAGACCTGAGTATTCAGCAATCTGGGAATTGAGTTCTACCGAAAGGATATCAAGCCAGCCGCGGTGGGATTCTCCTGTACTGATGATCTGCTCTGCCACATCCATCATGACTTCAGACGGGAGTGCAAAGGAAACACCTTCTGCACCGCCTGAGCGTGAATAGATTGAACTGACAAGCCCTGCCATCGTACCATCAGAGGAAAGAAGCGGGCCACCGCTGTTTCCAGGATTGATCAGGGCATCTGTCTGGATCATTGAAGGGATGACAGCCCCTGAATCAGTGGAAACCATACGGTCTAGACCGGAGACAATACCTCTGGTAAGCGACCATGTATAACCATATGGATGCCCGATTGCATAAACAGTACTGCCTACAGATAAATCATCTGATGAGCCGATAGAAATCGCATCCAGCCCCTCTGCATTGGCTTTAAGTACGGAAATATCAGAAAGGGAATCTGATCCGACAAGAACTGCATCACGGACAGAACCATCAGCAAGCCGGACTATGAAATCAGACCCTGTTCCTGTCACATGGCGATTTGTTACAATATATCCATCAGGAGAAATTATTACACCAGCTCCCTGCCCCGTATCTGATAGCTCAGATGCAGAGACAATCTGCACAACACTTTTCATTGCCTTATTGTAGATTGCCACCGCTCTGCTCTCCTCCGCACTCATCTGCCAAGATGGCTTGTCTCCTGAGAACAGTGGAAGATCCTCATAGCTGTAATGAATCTCATCGACAGGTACTCCTGCCATCTCCAATAGGCCCTTTTCACCGTATTCATCAATCACACTCTCAAGAACAGACCGGAGCATTGAGGCTTTCTCCTCCTGGGAAAGAAACCTTGTCCAGATTGCCAAGAGAGTGAATATGAGGACAGAGACTACGGATACAATGATAATCGTTATTATCTGATGGCCCGAGGGTCGTTGCTTTTTCATAGTTCAAGAAAAACATACTTCCCAATGGGGATGACGTCAACAGCCACTGCTACGCATCAAAGAATGAAACAGCAAGCTCGGCATCTCCGGCTTTCATTATATGTTTTTCACTGATTTCCACCTTTTTCTCAAAATGGCAATCGGAGAGAAGAAATGTGCACTCATCTTCCTCTCTTTCCAGACCCTTCCAAGGGGAAAAGCCATCACCTGCTATGTGTTTTCCAATATGACAGGAATGGAAAAGACTCTTTCCTGTGCTTCGCCATGGTCTCATAAGGTAAACGCTTTCAGCATCCACGCTGCTCTCTGATGTGAAGACACAAGAGACAAAGACAAAGCCTGTCCAATCCTTCTTTCCAGATGGTGCTGTTACATATCCTTTTCCAATACTTTTTATCTCACAGTTTTCAAAAAGAGCATCACCACCACCGAATATGAAGTCCACAGTACCCTCAATGTAGCTATCGAGGATTATGCTGCGGCATCGCTTACGTGGAAGAAGATACCGAGGACCATAGAAGCCGCCTTTTTCACGTTCCTCATCAGGTAAAGGCGCGAGAAAGAGCGTATCCTGATGTCCAATGATACGGAGATTCTGCAGATGGGAATCCGATACATCCAGATACAAAGCAATTCCCTGTCCAACAACATCGCCTTCCCCAGCCTCATTCACTATTTCAAGATTCTCAAGATGCAGGTGTTCACCGGAGAAAAAAGCTGTATATGAACGAAAGGTGCCCCGTTTAATTCCCCTGTCAAGAATTTCTCTAGCGCCATCGGCCCAGATAATCTTCACATCACCTATACCCCGGATTGTGAGATCCTTTTTGTCAGAAAAAAGCTTCTCCCGGTATACACCCTCATGTACTTCAATCTCGGCAGAAAACTCATATGGGATTGCATTCACTGCTTCCTGTATTGAGGTATAATCTTCGTTACCGTGCCCGACTGTTATTCTCAGCATATGATCTCCACGTTTCTGAACTCCTCAGGAAAGAACCTGAGAAAGACAGTGTCAGATACATCGATTGAGACTTCTTCGTTCATTACCCTGTTCGACTGGGAAATGAATGTATCAGAGAGCCTCACGTCCTTGATATCCCAGAAAAGACCTGTTGTCGTGACAACTGAAGATGTCAATGGAATTATGGAGACATCAGTATTCGCTGGAGCTTTGAATGAAATATGGCTGGATACAGAAACAAGAGTATCTGAACGCATATACCAGACACGGGGGAATGCAATCGTCCTGAACGCAACAAGAAGGGAGAGCGTATGATCAATGCGTCCCTCTCCGCCTCCGATGAGATCAAAGTCATCACCAGATGCTTTTATTGCCATTGCGGCATCAGTGTCGTCCTTATCGCGAGGACATGGCTCATAACCTGAAGAGAGAAGCTCTTCCCGGTATAAAGTGGAATCAAAATCGCCAAGAACAACATCAGGCGTTATTCCCAGATGCTTTGCAGTGTCATATCCAGAGTCCGCCGCAATAATAGATGCATATGATGAAAGAGGAAGCGAAAGCTTATCTGGAGCTGCGCCTCCAATAATAACCAGATTCTTCATTACATGTTATAATAACGGACGGAGGACTGAAAATGAAAGACTTAGGATTCTCTCCTGCAGATATCCTTCTTCCTAGAGAGGATATCGACATGGAGCGCTGGGCAATTGTAGCCTGCGACCAATACACATCACAGAAAGAATACTGGGAAGAAGCGGACAGGATAGCCGGCGACAGCCCTTCTACACTCCGCCTGATACTCCCTGAATGCTATCTTGAAGAAAGCGACAAGGAAGAACGGATAAGGAATGTCGAAAATGCGATGAAGGAATATGCTGAGAATGGAATTTTCAGGACATTCCCGGATTCATACATTCTTGTAAAGAGAGACACAGAAACAGGAACCCGCTATGGTCTTGTCGGGAAACTCGATCTTGAGGAATATGATTACTCTCCGGATTCATGTTCTCTGATCAGGGCAACGGAAGGCACCATACTCTCCCGTATTCCACCAAGAAAGGAAATAAGGAAGAACGCACTTCTCGAACTGCCGCATATCATGGTGCTTATCTCTGACAGCAAGAGAAGCGTAATTGAGCCTATTGCAGGGAAAAAGGAAGAGCTTAAAAAAGTCTATGACTCTCCACTGATGCTCAATGGAGGCCATGTCACAGGGTATCTTGTCAACAGCATTGAAGACAAAGAAGCCATTAACAACGCACTTTCAGCTATTTATGAGTCACTATCTCCGGAAAACCCTCTGCTTTTTGCTATGGGTGATGGAAATCATAGTCTGGCTTCGGCAAAGAGCTGCTGGGAGGATATCAAAAAGACACTCTCTGATGAAGAGAAGAAAAAACATCCCGCAAGATATGCACTTGTTGAGATTGAGAATATCTTCGATCCGGGACTTCAGTTTGAACCGATTCACAGAGCATTCTTCTCCCTGCCAAAATCTTCTTTCGATGAGATTCTGTCCAATCATGCAAATGAAATCAAGGAAAAGGAAATCCAGACTATTGAAGACGGAGTCAGGGCAATAAATTCAGGAAACGGCAGTTTTGTCCTGATTGACGGTGGAAAATACTATGTATATACGCTCATTGGTACAGAACGCGAAATGCCTGCCTGGACAGTGCAAAACGTGATTGATGAGATGCTCGAAAAAGAAAAAGGAAGCGTTGATTACATCCATGGCATCGATACAGTGGAAGAACTTGCAGGAAAGGGAGCTCTGGGCCTGATTCTCCCGGACATCTCAAAAGAGACATTTTTCCAGTCAATTCTCAAGGACAGAGCATTCCCGAGAAAGACATTCTCCATCGGGCATGCAAATGAGAAAAGATATTACATTGAAGCAAGACGCATTAAATAATGTAAGCGCCTTGCCTGATAATCTTGTACGGATATGTTGTGGCATCGATTAATGTCGATGCCATTCCACCTTTTGTATCAGGATCATTTACGATGAAATCCACTGTTTCAGAGAATACAGGAAGAATATCCTCAAAAGTGAGAAGGCTCTTCTCTCCTGAGAAATTCACAGATGTGGAATAGATTGGACCGGAAATGGCAATCACGCTCTGAACAAAGGGATCAGCAGGCACCCTCACAGCTTTCGTAGAGCCATCGGATTCTTTGAGAATAGCAGTAAGAGGGGCTGGCCACCTTGAAAGTATGTCTTGAGGAACTGAGAGCGTGGAATTCTTCACATTCTCTATGCTCATCAGTGTGATGAATGATTTGGATGCAGGGCGTCTTTTTATCTCATAAAGCCTTTCTGCAATATGTTCTCCGACAATTCCACAAAGTCCGTAAATCGTATCACACGGAAAGATCCCGACTTCCCCTCTTCTGAGTCTTTCCCCTACTTCTCCTGCATTTCTGATATTGTATTCAATGATTGCTGCCATATGTTTGGAATACAGCTAAGATAGCTATGCATCAAGTAGTAAAAATGCCCATATACTGGGCTAAAATGCATTTTTAAGTGCAAAAGAAGCACTTTTCTGCAGATTATTTCCTTGCTAATTATCATATAGCACTGATATAATACTTAAAAGCGTAATCAATTACGTCGCGGAGGAATTAATGGCCAAACCCTCGAAAACAGCAAAGCTTGTTGTAACCAGCATCGTGATTACCCTCATAGTGCTGGCAGCCTTCACTCTGGTGTTCATCAATTTCATCGTTCCTGCCTATCAGATTACGGAGGATCAGATATACTCCGTACTTACTCGCTTGTTCCCTGTTCTGATTGGTCTCATCCTTATTCAGATAGGTGTCATGGCCGCAAAGAAGGGAGAGCCTGAGTACAAGGATACGATTGACAAGCTTTCACCCAATGCATATGACAGTGCCCTTTACACAGAAGCAAAGGATGATCCAATGCTTCGTGGAAAAGTATCGCCTGAGGTTTTCTCCAATGGTGCTGCAGCAGCAACTGCTGTCAAGGAAGTTGTAAAAGAAGTTCCTGTAGAGGTCATCAAGGAAGTTCCGGTTGAAGTTGTCAGAGAGGTTGAGGTACCTGTTGAGAGAATCCGCGAAATACAGGTTCCTGTAGAAGTTGTAAAGGAAGTTCCAGTTGAGAAGATTGTAGAGAAGGAAGTCATACGCGAAGTTCCAATTGAAGTTCTCAAGGAAGTACCTGTTGAGGTAGTGAAGGAAGTTCCAGTCGAGAAGATTATAGAGAAGGAAGTTCCGGTTGAGGTCATCAAAGAAGTCACAATTGAGAAGGAAACAGAACCACCTGTCGTGATGCTTGATTTCCATGATGTTCTCAAAGAAGAGGCAAAAGCTGCTGCTGATATGGACTACGATCTTTCGCTTGTGGCCATCAAGGAAAGAGAAGGTCTTACAGAAGAATCCATTGAAGCAGAGTTTGGAGAGGATACTCTGGTATTCAGTGAAAACGGCTGCTTCTTTGCAGTCCTGCCACTCTACTCAAAGGAAGAGGCAGAGAAAGCAACAGAGAATCTTGTACCAAGAAATGTTGTTTCAGTGAGGTCCGAGATAGACCCTGCAGAATTCATACAAGAAGCTGCACGCTTCTAATTGATCTGATAGCCGGCTAAGCCGGCTATTCTTATGTCAGACCACTTATGACATTATGAGAAATATCATATAATCAGGATATGAGAATCCTTGTCACAGGAGCTGCAGGCTTTATAGGGACAAACTTCGTCTACTATATGCTTTCAAAGCATCCGGATTATGAAATAACAGGTCTGGATTCCCTTACCTATGCCGGGAATATCGGGAATCTTGAAAGGGCATTGAAAAGCCCTTCATTCACCTTTGTAAAAGGCGATATAAGATGCAGGAGCGATGTAACTTCTGTCTTTGATAAATATTCTCCGGATATCGTTGTAAATTTTGCCGCAGAAAGTCATGTCGACAGATCCATAGATAGTCCTGCAATCTTTCTTGATACTAATGTTCTCGGAACAGAAGTGCTCCTTGAAGAGGCTCTGAAACATGATGTGAAGCGTTTTCATCAGATATCTACAGATGAAGTCTATGGTGATTTACCGCTCGAAAAAAAGAACTTGCGATTTACAGAGCAATCCATTCTTCGCCCCAGTTCCCCATACAGCGCCTCAAAAGCTTCTGCAGACCTCATTGTACTGGCCTATCACAGGACATATGGCCTTAATGTGACGATATCAAGATGCTCAAACAATTTCGGGCCATATCAACATGAAGAGAAACTGATTCCTAAAACAATAAAGAATGCCATTTCAGATAATGTGATATCAGTCTATGGAACAGGTGAAAACATCAGGGATTGGATATATGTCATAGACCATTGTAAAGCTGTGGATACAATTATCCATAAAGGAAAGGATGGTGAGATTTACAACATAGGTGCAGACAATGAGATCAGTAATATCTCCTTGATTAAAATGATTCTGAAAGCACTCAACAAGCCAGAAAGTCTCATCACCTACACTGCGGACAGGAAAGGACATGATCTCAGATATGCCATAGACAGTTCAAAACTGCAAAAAGAACTCGGATTCTCAGAGTACTCTGAATTCAATAATAAACTTGCAGAGACTATCATGTGGTATAAGATTTCAGCAATTAAATAAAAATGAGTTTTTCTGTTTTCCGGTTTTAGCAGAAAATTCAATAACATTAATCGTTTTATTTGAAGTATCAAGTTCAACAAGATAGAAGCTACCATCACTTTCAATATCAAGAGAGGTATCACGTTCATGGAACGCTGCTATATTCAGTTCCGCAGAAACATCTGAAAATCTATAGGCGATGTTTCCTTTATGATGATGACCGGTAAATATAAGAGACACACCATATTTATCCATAAGTCTCAAGATGCGGTGAACTTCTCTCTGATCTGCCATTCCAGTAATAATCATAGAGTGATCCAAGTGTCCTCCTGACACCATATTTCCATGCGCTACAAAAATTTTGAAAGGATTTTTATCATCAGCTAGGGCATTTTCAAGGTAATCAATTTGTTCTTTTCCGAAAACGCCTAGAGAATTATCTAACTTATAAATTGAAAGTGGACCATATACGTATTTACACATACGTATTGTTTCCTTATCAGGATAGAACGATGACAAAAGAAGGTCAAAAGATTCGGAAGTCTCATTGTGCAATTCATGATTGCCAATACACCATATATGATTTCCATTAACCATATTTGCAGTCTCAGAATAAAAGTCTATGACTTCTGAATCCTCAAAATGCCCTTCATCAATAAGATCTCCTAGATTAACCAGGAATGGATAGTTTCCCTCCTCTAGAAAACGCATGAAAGATTCTATATGAAATATAGTACCAGAATCATCACGTCCTGAATGAACATCAGAAATAACAGGGAAACGTATAATACTTTCTACCGCAATATCCAAATCCATCTTTTCTGTATTCAAGATGCCATCAGATATCAGGGGCATTACTTTATGTCCTGTTTTTGTAAGATCAATTTCTACTAGGAATGGATTTGATTTAATATTCGCAATTTCCCAAATTGGAATAACACGGCAGGAAATAAGGATTACAACGAGAACTAAAAGAAGGATTTTTTTCATATTATTCCTCTATAGATATACCCAGCTTTAATTCCCCAACCAGAAAGAACTAATGTGTTTACATCAATCAGATTGTCAAAAACAAAGTATGCATCTGCAAATATGAAATGTCCATTTTCAATTTCAATTTCAGCTACTGCTCCAGCAGTAGCCGTCATTTTCCATTCCATCGTTTCTGGATGAATCATAGTACAGTAAATAGTAGAAAAGAAAGAATCAGAATGTATTCCTACACGAAAATCAAAAAGAGGAATAACAGAATAATATGTAGAAGAAAATGGAGAATAAGAGATACCGGTCTGTACACCTACTCCATAGCCCAAAATCATCAATTTCCATGAAAAGAGTTGCGAGAAAACATAACTCAATGTTGAGAACCCGCCCTCTTCAGGAACATTGTCAGAATGAATGATGAAATTATTATGAATTGTGCGGCCAATATCCAAATCATAAGTTGCAGTAATAAGAAAATCATCAGCAGATATTCCAGAAAAATGAATGGAAAAATCATCATATCCAGCAAATAATCCATATGAAAATTTATCCGGAGATATTGATCTGTAACGCACACCTCCAAAGAATCCTACATTCCATTCAGCTGCATAAATAAAAATATCAAGCAACAAAACCACAACAAGAAGAATAAATTTCTTCATGATTAAAGAATCCTCTTATTTATTAGAGAAAAAATTTACACTATGAACAATCATGAAAATTCCCCACCTATACCCATTTTCCAGTTTCGAGAATATCAAATGTTCCAGATGAAACCAAGACTTCCCATTGGGCTAAAGTGATTTTTTCCTTCCTGATTACAATAATTAAAATACATATTAAACCCTACAAGACCATAAACTTGTATGCCAGTATCAAGAATAAGATAATTTCCATATGCCTTTAGCTGAATCATATGTTCTGCGGAACTCAAACCACCGGAAGGGGTACTAATACCTGCAAAATCATCCCCAATCACAGCATTTCCCATATCAATGGAAGTATCATAAAGTCCATTATATGAATGAGAAAGATGTTTCAATCCTCTTAGTTTATACATCAATGAACCACCCACCATCCATCTTTCATTATCCGATGTATAATTACTTCCAAATGATAATACGAATGAATCTGGTCCATACTGATAACCGGAATATCCATAATCCGCCAAAGTACTCATCTCATAACCAACTATGTAATCTAGATTGAAATCATGGATTCCATCCTCATCTATTTTCTGATTCAAATAAATGAAAGGATTTGTATATACTCCCTCAATCCAGGAATCAAGTACTCCATCACCAATCTGTACTGAGTACTTCAGATTAAGCAAGACTCCGAAAGCAGGAGGAACTGTCGTAGAATCTTCCCATGGCAACTGAAACTGATCGATAGCTACCTCTCCGTAAAACGAAAGCCCTTTGGTTATTGCCCATTCACCAGAAAGACTGAGAATATTGTTTGCCTCATCAAAAGAGCGCTTTATCGTGCTATTGTCATAATTGTAATAATTATGCCCAAGTACAAAAGGATAAAAGAAACGTATATCAAAACCGAAATTAGAATTGTAAATTGTCCCTAAATTCAAACCTATCCGAACCTTATCAATTATATTGATATCAAACCTATGTACTACACGAAACTGTTGAGGACCGGTAAACTCATTTCTGGAAATATCCGTAATAGTTGAACCGGCATTCGGAGTCTCCATCTGATCAAATCTGGTGACAGATATATTGTATGTAAAATATCTGCTCATGAATGATAATGCTGTTAACTCCTGATAAATAAAGTTATCGCCAATTACAAGATTTCCAGTAATACCATTTCCTACACTGTGGGGATATCTTCCAATAATGAAAGATAAATTGTCATTTCCTATCGACAATCCCGCTCTAAGAGGTAATTCTCCTGGAGGATTTGTCGGACCTTCACTACCAAATACAGACAGATGACCATTATAACTAGTCAAAAGCCAGCCAAATGTCGTCTCATACATATGATGATTGTTATTCTGTAAAGCAAAATTTGCCTCCATGTAAACGTAATCACCAAAATTAAAGGCTGGATGAATATATATGGCAGGAATCTCAAATCTGTATTGAAGTAATGCTTCGTTTCTCCTATCAGGAGCTATGCCATCAGAATTAGAGAAATCAAAATTCGAATAGTCTGCAATATTCACCCCAACATTGACACCGGTATTCAGATTAAAATCAAAACCGTCAGATGAAAAGAGATAATTTCCAGTCAGTTCTGCTTTTAGCCGTCCATATTCTTTCTGTTCTTTTTCAGAGAGAGAGGCAGGATCGATTCTATTCAAAGCAATTTCCAGCCCTCTTGCAGATATCGGAGAGAATGAAGATGGGCCAGTCACTCCAGCAAGTCGACATAAACGATCAACCTGGATATACATATCATCTCGTGTTGTATACACTTTCTGCATATTAGAGGCAGATACAATGGAACAAAAAACAAATACAATTACAGTAAAGATGATTTTTCTCATATTTAATTAGCTCATAAAACAACAGCCCTATGCAAGCATTTATGGTATACACAACAAATGTATGATAGATTCTAGAACATATCAGGAATAATTATGATGAAACTTAAACGAATTATATTGATCTCTCTTTTATTGGTTTTTATTACAACATTGTTATCTGCTACAAATCTTCAAAAAACATATCTTCTTTCAGATGGTGTGTGGATAAGAGCAAACAGATTGTGTATCTCAACAGGTCATCTTGGGCCTACCCCTGTATCCCCTACAACCGGAGCAGAAATTCTGCAGGCACTGGAACGTCTGGACTACAACAGTCTATCACCACAACAAAAACAAGAATATGATTTTATTGTTGAAGAAATTGATACCCCATCAAAAGGAGTTGTGTTTTCTGCAAAGAATATAACATTGGATCCAGAATTATTTCTCGGATTTGAGGCATATGCCTTCAACAATCTCAAATCAACCCCGGTTGAAGAGTTCTTCATCCCCTTTAGAGATCGCATACCATTTTTCTACGGAGAGCTACATTCATATTTTGGAGATCTTGCCTATTTTGATTTTCAGTATACATTCCGCGATGGTTCCCAAGGATTCAGACTAGAAGATGGTGTTGTAAAAAAAGGGAATGACGAAGAAAATCTCTTCTACAATTTCACGAATGCGGGATTTATCTTAAGCCCAGCACTTGATGGTTCTTGGCATTATTACGGAAACAGTAAGAACATATATACATTCTTTAACTATCAACCGACTAAAGTTGGAGGGGTAATTGGGAATGATTTCATGAATTTCTATATCGGTAGATCTCGCCAGGAATTCGGGAATGGAGTCACCGGGAACATGATAATAGGAGATAATTTCACATATCAGGAAATAGCAAAGCTTTCATTCTTTTCTGATATCTTTTCGTATTATCTGTCACTCACCCATTTCGACAACATCGAAACAAATACAGATTTCCAGCTCAGTGGGCTACACCAGAACAGATTGATTCATCGCTTTGATTTTAACATCATCAATAAATTGCGTTTCACAATCAACATAGGTGCACATATGCTTACCGATTCACCTTTTGATCTCAGGATGCTTAATCCTATGATGATTATACACAACTGGAATAACAACAGCGAATCAATTGAGTGGGAACCTGGAAACAATGATGAACTGAATAATATCCTTGGTTTTGAATTTGAATATGCCTTTTTACCTGGCTACATTGCCACAGCACAACTTGTCATCGACCAGATGCGAGTGTATGGAGAAAACAATAGTACAGTCCCTGCTGCTTTTGGTTTTCTTCTGAATCTGAAAAACTATACAACTTTAAAAACAGGATATCTTGATTCATATGTTGAAGGAGCATACACATCGCCATATCTTTATCTGAATAAAAAAACATGGAATGGAAATGATAACTATATGCTCGATCATATCGTCGGTTACCGTTTCTCGCAGAATAATACAACGGAAGCAGAATATTCAGGTTATATATATGGACCAGATGCCATAGTTATTTCAGCAGGAACCGAATACACATCATTCAAGGATTGGAGTATCAAAGGCAGTATCCTGTACATGGCTCATGGTGAAAACGGGAAAGAAAACTGGAGGAACAAAGATAATAGAACTGGAGAAAATATTTCCACTCCATCCGGCATTGTAGAACATACCCTATCAATAAGAACTGGTGGTAGTTACTCAATTCTTGAAAATCTCAAATTAACAGCGGAATTGGGGGCTTCGTTCATCTGGAATTATCATAACGCTGCAAATGCTTTCAGGACAAATCTGCAGGCAGCTGTCGGAATATCATGGACAGCCTTGTAATTGCAAAACGATGAATTCAATCTCAGCTATCATTCTTTTATAAAACCTAGAGAATGAAAGTACGTAATTTTGATATAATATCAAAAACCTTAAGATATTGAATCTTGTTTTCATGACGATGTCAGCAATTTTAATGAAAAAGGAAGAAATATGAATATTGCATTGATTATAGCAGGTGGAACAGGATCACGTATGGGAATGGATGTCCCCAAACAGTTCATAACAATTGATGGAAAACCCATCTTGATTTATACAATGGAATGTTTTGAAAGACACCCAATGATTGATGAAATTGAATTAGTTTGCCTTGATGGTTGGCAAACTATAGCAAAAAAATATGCAGAGAAATTCAATATAACGAAGCTGAAAAAAATAGTAACCGGAGGAGCAAGCGGACAGGAGTCAATACGAAATGGAGTTTATGCCCTTAAGCAGAAATGTGCTGCAGATGACATTATAGTTATCCACGATGGTATCCGCCCACTTATTGATGAAAGTGTACTCTCTGATGTTATTGCAAAATGCCAGAAATATGGCAATGCAGTTTCTTCATTACCATATAATGAGCAAATATTTATTATTGATGATGAAATATCTACCACAAAATATATTCCAAGAGAAACACTTAGACGAGTTTCAACCCCTCAAGCTTATAAATATTGTCTCCTTTTAGAAAAATACGAGGAAGCCTTTGAAAGAAAGATTGGAATATATGGTTCATCATATACCAATACGATGATGGTGGAATTGGGAGTAAGACTTTATTTTGCTGCAGGGTCAGATAAAAACATCAAATTGACAACAAAAGATGATCTAGAAATTTTCAAAGGATATCTTAATTCACATAAAAAGGAATATTGATTATGAACAATGTTCTATTAACTGATAAATTATATATTGAAGATTTAGAAAGCATTATTTGTTCAACAAATTTTGATTCACTAAAAAATAAATCAATAATGATCTCCGGAGCAACAGGAATGATAGGAAGCCTTCTTGTTGATGCCTTGATGCATGCAAACAAAAAACTGGGGACATCTATAAAAGTACTTGCATTGGGGCGTAATATTGAGAAGGCAAAGAAAAGATTTCCTTATTTTGGCGAACAATTATTTCAATTCATGCAATGCGATATATCAAATAAGAATACTCTTCAAGTAAATGAAAGTATTGATATAATCATACATTTAGCAAGTACCACACATCCTCTAGCCTATGCAACTGATCCAATTGGAACAATCACTTCAAATGTTTATGGAACGATGAATCTATTGGATTTGGGAGTAAGACATAACATACAAAAATTCATACTAGCTTCTTCTGTAGAAATATATGGTGAAAACAATGGTGATAAAGAATATTTTACAGAGGATTATTGCGGATATATAAATCCAAACACACTTAGAGCAGGCTATCCTGAAAGCAAACGGGTCTCAGAGGCTTTATGCCAGGCTTTCATTCAGAAATATGGTATTGATATCAGCATTCCCAGACTTTCCAGGGTATTTGGTCCGACAATGCTAGCCTCTGATTCAAAAGCTTTATCCCAATTCTTAAAAAAGGCTGTAAATCATGAGAATATTGTATTGAAAAGTTCTGGTACTCAAAAATATTCCTATTGCTATTCAGCAGATGCCGTATCAGCAATACTTGCAATCATCATCAGTGGCGAAAAAGGTGAAGCCTACAATGTTTCTGGAACAATGGATTGTAACATTACACTAAGGAATCTGGCTGAATTAATTGCAAAAATGGCAAATACAAATTTACGTTTTGAAATTCCTGATGAAATGGAACAGGCAGGTTACTCAAAAGCCACTAAAGCTCTTTTAGATATAGATAAAATCAGAACACGACTTAACTGGGTACCAAAATATTCAATAGAAGCTGGAATCTCAAGAACAATATCTATTTTGCAGCATCTTCCTGAGTTTAAACAGAAGATTTGATTATATTTCCGTCTGCATCTAATTCTGGAAGATTAACTTGAAGGAAGAAATGGGGACTTCTATCATTTTCTGGAGGTAATTCCATATAGTCCCCATAGAACTCTTTCAGAATCAAATCAATTTTTCCGGGAAGATTAACGGATTTACCTTCGAAATCAGCTCTCATAGATGGTACATAATAGTTAACAGGAAATAGTTCATGTTTATAATTATGAAGACCTGTCGGAATAACCATATAATCACTAGCAGGATGTCTTGATACCCTATCCAAATGATTTATCCAAACTTTCTGAGGAATAACTCCAAGAATTTTTCCTAGAATATAACCACTATATAACTCTGCACGAGTTATCAAATTACAATTTTTTCTATGATTTTTTATCACACGATGATACTGGCGAGAGTACAATATCGTATAGTTTATATCACGAAGAAAATTCAGATAATGTCCTTGCAAAAATCGCAGAATTTTTGATTCAGGTGCAAAATCTATAGGAAATATATCGATAAATACTTCACAGTCATTTTCATCCTTAACAAGTTCTCTAAGTAAAGTTCCTCTCAACTTTATTTTCATATAAGCAAAAGATCCCACATTATCGGAATTAGGGGCTTCAACGATATATTTTTCTGAAAATGCCTCATTAAAAGCTTTTTTAAAAACTTCGAAATCTTTTCGTGGCATAGAAAGGTCTACGTCATCATCCCATGGAATAAAACCATGATGCCTGATAGCTCCAAGAGCTGTTCCTCCAGACAGGTAATATGTTAGATTTCTGCTCTCACAAAATGTAATAACATCATTCATAATACAAAAAAGAATACGATGAAGTTTTTTCAGATCTTCATCTGAAAGCTGTACAAAAATATTCCTATTGCATTTTATAAAATCTCTAATTGGATCCACTTTCCATCTCCTGTTTCACTTCATTCAGAAGGAATCCATAGACTGTATCTTTTCCATCGGTATGGCATCTATGTTTCTGGTTCCACACAAGTTTTGAGAAAATATTATCCGAGAGTATACGGGATACTTTGTTCTTATCATATGGATTATTAAGAATTGAGACCAGCTCATATAATCCTTCACTTGTTGAATCAAGATTATCAATCATTGAATGAATATCATCAAACTTCCAATATGCAAGCATTATTGAATAATCCAACAAGTAATAATCAATAATTACATCATGATCAATCCAATATGATGACAGCAATTCCTTTACAAAAGAAATAAGCTTTGAATTAGATAGCCCCCCTAAAACAAAACAGTGGACTCTGTCATTTTGTACGAATGCTGTTTTCTTTAGACTTGTATGCAATGAATAGAATGTTTTCTCAAAAATTTCTGAAGGAATCTTCTGAGACACATAGATTGTTGAATCAAGCCACAATCCGCCATGAGAAGATATAAGATATATTCGCATAATATCTGAAAGTTGCGCGAATGAGATATATCCTTTCTCATGCTTCTCAATTATATATGAAGGAATATCGGCATATTGGTAATAATTATTCTTATCTATAACAACTACTTCTGCTCCATTGGCATTTTTTCTCATACTATCAATACACATACGTACGAGTTCTGGTGCAGAAGATTCTCCCTGCCACCACATCACCCATATGTAATGTTTATTCTCTGACTTTTTAATATCAGGAAAATCAAGTTTTTTATATTTCCCAATAAGTTCACTGTAATTCTCAGCAAGATAATCCAAAACAAATCTATGTTTTTTCTGAACAATACGATATATGAACTCATTCTGAAAAACAGGAATAAAATACAATAAACTTATCAGAGTTTCAAAATTCAGTTTCCATGATATTTTATGTCCAACTCGAAACCAATTCTTAATCAACCATCTAGTATTCATACAAATAATCCATATTCAAAAATAAATACATTTTGCACCAAATTGAGAACACCATTCAGCAATTGCATCAATATTGATTTTTATTTGTACAGGAGAATCTTTCAATACAATTTCTGGAAGTTCTGATATTTGTTTTCTTTCTAAAACATTTAAATTAAAAGAATCTCGAAAACCAATTGCTCTGTGATCTACTGCTATTATGAAAGCTCTAACACGATGCTGAAGTGCAAATATTCCTCCATGAAGTCTGGTTCCAATATAATCAACGGCTCCATTTTCACACACTTCTGAAAATTTCTTGAGCGAATACAGCACAGTATAATTATGATCAGGCATAAGTGAATTCAGATATTTTTCATCATGAATTGTCTGTATCCAGAAATATTTGCATTCATAAAGCTTATTAATCTGAAAAAGTAACTGTTTATCAGCCTCTGGGTTTCTTAATACTCTATTACCACTAAGAGAAATAATAACATTTTTTTGTTTTTCCGGATTGATACTTTCACAGAACGAAGGTGTAAATCTCCAAATTGAGGGACATCCAGTATTCAAGACTTTAAAACCCATTGAAGAAAGAAACCTAGCAGAAAATTCATCTCTTACACTATGAATAATATCCTTTCTAAGTATTTTATTATAGATCAACTTTGAATACAGAGATGGTAATAAAGATTCATAGGTAGTCCCAACTCCTACCAAAATTGTATTTTCATATAGTTTTGATGATATTGGTCCTATTGGCCATTGATAAAATGTCTTGGCAATTCTTGCTGATAACAAATCAGTACCTATAATAAATTTATAATCGCAAGAATTTGAGAAATCAACCTTGGGATTATTTTTATATGATGTCAATCCGAAATTATGCAAATGTGTAGCAAACTGTACTGTAAATGAATTCTCAAAAAGAGTGGGGATAGCAGAAATGAAACTATCCATAATAATTTGATCACCTATATTTCCTGACCCAACTATCGTATTGAAAAGCGCAATATTCATATCGGGGATATTATATCAATAAGAAAGTCTTATCATTAGGGAACATAAATCATTCCACATAGAAAACAGGTCTTAGAATATGGACATGACAAGTGTATAATTATAAACTTATTTAAAAACACAAAATTAATAAAATATGAACATAAAATTTACAGAAAATTTGAATATAAATAAAAATTTATTTAAGCTACAAGAAGTTTCTTCTAATAAAATCTGCAATAATTGTGGATTGGTTAATAAATCCAGGAATCGATTACAATCTGAATATCTTCTCGCAAATGAATCCCAACCAGAACCTATACAAATCATATGCAAAGCTCTAAACGTCTCATATAAAGATATTTCCAATATTAAACTCCTAAAAAAAGGAATGACTAACAAATCTTTTATTTTTTTCTGTATGGGTAAGAAATATATTATGAGAATCCCTGGAGAGGGTACAGAAAAATTAATTAATCGACAAAATGAAAAAACTGTATATGATGTAATTAATCTGCAAAATATCTCTGATCATATCATTTATTTTGATGCCAAAACTGGTTACAGAATTACGGAATACATAGAAAACGCAAGAACCTGCAATCCGAACTCAGAAGACGATATAAGAAAATCAATGGCATTTCTTCGCTCATTCCACGAGAAAGCTCTATCGGTCAATCACGAATTCGATGTTTTTACTCAAATTGATTTTTATGAATCATTGTTTGGAGGGAATTCATCATATATAGATTATCTTGATACGAAAAAAAACATATTATCTCTACGAAATTTCATTGAAGAGCATTCGAGAACGAAAACCCTCTGTCATATTGATTCCGTTCCAGATAATTTTCTATTTTATCGGGAAGGAATGCACCAAGAAATAAGATTAATCGATTGGGAATATTCAGGAATGGCAGATCCCCTCATAGATATTGCAATGTTTTGTATTTATTCTTTATATGATGAGACGAATATAGAAAAAACGATCGATGCATATTTCCCAGAAGGAACTTCAAGGATTACAAGAACATTAATTCATTGTTACATCGCGACATGTGGTTTACTTTGGAGTAATTGGTGTGAATATAAACATCTACTTGGAGTTGAGTTCGGAAAGTACTCTCTATCTCAATATCAGTATGCAAGAAATTACTACAGTATTGCCCAAAAAGAAATAGCAGAAATTATGGAGGAAGAATAATGAACGAGGTAAAAAGAGCTATTATCCTCGCAGCTGGAAAAGGAACAAGACTCCGACCTATTTCTGATTCTGTCCCCAAACCTCTAATAGAAGTTAATGGAAAAAAAATGATCGAAACAATCATTGATGCTCTTATCACCAATAATATAAATGAAATTTACATTGTTATTGGGTACATGAAAGAAAAATTTCAGCAGCTTAAATTAAAGTACCCTTTCATAAAATTTATTGAAAACCCGTACTACGATATGTGTAATAATATCTCTTCCATATATGTTGCAAGAAAATATCTTGAAAACTCAATCATTATAGAAGGCGATTTAAATATATATGATCCTGACTCACTAACCCCTTTTTTCTTGCGTTCAGGTTATGATGCACTTTTTATTAATAATCCAACAAATGAATGGGTTTTAAATTTAAACAAGAAAGGTATTATCACAAGTTGTTCTCCGAAAGGTGGAGATAAAGGATGGCAGCTTTTTGGAGTATCTCGATGGTCAAAAACAGATGGGAACCGTCTATGCACATATATTGAAAAAGAATTCATTGAAAATAGAAACACAGCAATTTATTGGGATAACATCGCCCTTTTCATATATAAAGATGAATTTGAATTAGGAATACATCCCATAAACAGCAAAGCAATTATCGAAATTGATAGTATTGAAGAACTTGCAATGATAGATAGGAAATACAAGAAATACTTGGAGAAACAGAATGAAAGACACAACAATGAAAATTGATTGGGTAATTACAATAATTCCTTTTATCACAATTCTAATAATGTGCATGCTTTTTTTCGTTTTCCCTTTGGAATCTAACGTAATAATAAGTCAAGTCCGTTTTTTTCTTGGAGATACAATGGGTTCATATTATCTATTAATCGGACTGAGTATTTTTCTATTTTCTCTATTTCTTGCATTTTCAAAATATGGGAGCATTATACTTGGAAAACAAAATGATAGACCCAAGTATTCATTTTTCACTTGGGGTGCAATGATGTTCACAGCAGGCTTAGCCGCAGACATCCTTTTCTATTCATTTTCTGAGTGGATTCTTTATGCAACAGATAAACATATAGAAAAACTCGGGGGATTCGAATCTTGGGCAAGCGTATTTCCATTATTTCACTGGAGCTTTATTCCCTGGGGGTTTTATCTCGTACTAGCAGTAGCCTTTGGATTCATGATGCATGTGAGAAAAAGCGATAAACAAAAATTCTCTGAAGCTTGCCGACCTTTATTAGGTAAATATACAGACAAATTACCTGGTAGAATAATCGATCTTCTAGCTGTATTTGCATTGATAGCTGGAACAGCAACTACATTCAGTTTGGCTACACCACTGATGGCAAATGTAATAAATGTATTATTTAATACGTCTATTAATAGAAATTTGCTCACTATTATCATTTTGCTAATAACTTGCATTGTATATACATACTCATTACTTCATGGTTTTAAAGGAATAAGTCTGCTCGCAAAAGGATGCGTATATATTTTTCTCATTCTTCTTCTATATGTTTTTTTCCTTGGTGGTGAAACCAAATTTATATTTGAAATGGGAATAGAATCACTAGGAAGAATGCTTTCTAATTTTATTGAACTATCAACATTTACTGATCCGTATCGGGAAACTCTATTCCCTCAGAACTGGACATTATTCTATTGGGCATACTGGATGGTTTGGTCAGTTGCCGCCCCTTTCTTCATAGGTCAAATCTCAGAGGGAAGAACAATCAAACAAACAATTTTAGGAGGATACGGATTCGGAGTAGGATCTACAATATTGAGCTTTGTGATTTTAGGTAACTATCCTTTAAAAAAACAGATTGATGGTACAGCCGACTTTATTTCTTCCTATCTAAAGGATGGGGATCTTTATAATACTATAATAGAAATTATAAAAACGCTTCCTGCAGCAGAAATAGTCCTCATAATGCTTTTGCTAGCAATGATTGCCTTTTATGCTACTTCATTTGATTCAATAGCACTTATTGCTTCATACTACAGTTATAGAACTATACCATCAGGAAAAATCCCCAATAAAATAATTGAATTTATGTGGTGCATATTGTTAATTCTACTTCCAATTGCGTTGGTTTTTTCATCAAGCTCGATGAACAATCTACAATCAGTAAGTATTATTGCGGCATTTCCACTAGGAATAGTAATTATTCTTATTGCAATAAGCCTGATAAAAGAACTGCAGCAGTTCAGTTGCAAAGACAACTAAATCCATCTGGTTTCCACGTCATGCACCATACGCTTTTCTGGCGGGGGTAATTGCATATAATTCTCCCCATAAGCTCGTAGTAAATAATCTTTCCAATCTCTAGGAGCATAGAAAAACGTATCTTCAAATATAACAGTTTGTGGATTATCAAAATCCTCTTTCTTCAAATATACAAAATGCTTATTTCTTTCTTCCACATCTGCAACGAACTCAGACTTATCAAAAGACGTTTTTCGAAGAATCCGATCAATCAATTCATTACGTTTTTTTGCATGTGGAAAAATAAAACAACACAAATTTCCTAAAATATTGAGAAAATTTTTCTTATTTCTGATTGCGTAAATATCTGCAATCTGAATCGTTTTATTAATATAAAGTCTGAATCTTCTAATAAGAGATAATGGCGAAATACCAGGGATTCCATCGTATGGAAAAATATCAATCCAAACACCCATTCGTTTCGGTTGATTCCGTATGTATGATGGTTTTACGATTGTCCTATCGTCACATATACGTATGATTTGATAATGATAATTGTCATCTGTTGTATAATGAAGGTGATAAAAATGCTCTCCTATCTTTTCACCAGAATTAAGCATGAATAACAATCGATCATAATCAGGACGAGGTATCCCTATATCCATATCATTATCCCAAGGAATGAACCCCTTATGCCTTATGGCTCCAAGGAGAGTTCCATAAACCATCACATAACGAATATTGTTATCAACAAGAAATGAATGAAGAACCTTCATCATTTCCAACATTATACTTTGTTGTTCTGTAATTGATAGAATTTTAGAACTATTCATTTTTTCCTCCATGACCAAAATCAACCGCGGTAAAACAACATGTATAATCGCTTGTATCCTTTGGAGGAGTCATATAGTCTCCATAAAACTTTGTAAGTAGACTTTCAACTTTATTTGGAATGTTTACTTCTATACCTTCAAAAACACCTTTTCTAGGAGGATAAAAAGTAGCCACAGGAAAACATTCTTCACTATACCTGTGTATACCAGAGGCAACAACATAAAAAGAAGACTCTTTTTTCTCTACCATCTTATCAAAATGATTAAGCCATTTCTCGAGAGGGATAATACTCAAAATCTTCCCCCAGACATATTTTACATGCAAAGCTCTTCTTAATCGTTTACTGCATTTTCTTTCATAAGGTTTAAAGACATCGGAATAAATTTTTGAAAATAAAACAGAATATGCTAGACTACGATACACAAAATACCACGCTTCACAAATAGATCTATGAATTTTAGACTCAGGCGCATATTCAAGAGGAAACACATCAATAAATATCCCATAATTTGGACCAGGAGCCATTAAACTCCTCATAACAGTTCCTTTTTTTCTTATTTTCATAAAAGGAAGTCCTCCAACATTTGGACAACCAGGAGCTTCTACGGAATATTTATCCTCATACACATGTTCAAATTTCTCTCGAAAAATTTTGTAATCCTTTTTGGGTAGAACAATATCAATATCATCATCCCAAGGGATAAAACCATGATGCCTAATAACTCCCAAAGCAGAGCCTCCAGTGAGATAATATGTTAAATTTTGTTTTTCACAAAAATGAATAACGTCTTTCAACATTTCGACCTGGATTTTATGCATCTTCTGTATTTCTTCTTTTTTTAAAGGAATGAAGGCTTCCTTTATTTCTTTCCTGAATTCTTTCACTGCATCCATAGTCAGCCTACACTTGTAATTTTATCCATACGATGAGCTTTGTTGCCAACATCATATATGTTATATTAAGATACCCTTGCAAGAATAGTGTAATGGAAAAAAACTCAGACAAGAATCTAAATAGAATAAGGTATTCAAAACTGAATATCACAATAGCCCTTATCACATCTATTGCAATGGGATTCCTTAATTTTATCGAAAGAACTGTTTTTAACAGATTCTTTATTGAAGACTATCTTGGGTTATTCAGTTTTTACAATAGTGTCATCGGAATTCTTGGTACTGTTGAACTGGGAATAACAAGTTCCATAGCCTTTGCCCTGTATGCACCACTTGAGTATAGAAACAAGGGACAGATCAGAGCAATCATGAGTTTTTTCAAAAAAGTTTATATAGCTATTGGTACTATAATTTTTTGTTCAGGACTAATTGTAATGCAGTTTTTCCCGTTGTTACTTAAAACAGAAGTTCCAATGCAGTGGGCAAAAATTTATTTTCTGTTTTTCCTGTTCAGAACGGCTTCAAACTATCTCTTTGGATATAAATCAATTCTTTTCACTGCTAATCAAGAAGAATATAAGACAACTCTCGTATCAAATATTTGTTGGTGCTTCTTATATTCCTTGGATATGGTAATAACAATAACTACTCAGAATTTTCTACTCTATTCAATCAGCATTTCAGTAGTAAACCTAATTCGATTGATAATTATAAACATATTAGCTATCAAGGATTTCAAATGGATAAAAGGAGCCATAAAAGAGAAAATTAATCCTGCTGTCAAGACACATATCATAAAAAATACGAAAGGTCTTATTGTAACAAGATTCGGGAATATGATTATCAGTGTTACAGATACTCTTCTAATAAGTATAATGGTAGGGACTGCAACACTCGGTCTTTATTCAAACTACACTATGATAACCTCCGGACTCACTACATTTGTAAATATTTTACCGAAATCAATTACAGCAAGTATCGGAAATGCAGGTGTTACAGAAACAAGACGATCAATGTCAAAGAGTTTTAGCATTATGAATCTTGCTTCATTCTTTATCTATGGTTCAACAACTATTCTTCTTGTGAATATCCTAAACCCTATTGTGTCTACGTTTTTTGGTTCCAACAGAACCTTTAATATGTTATCCGTTGTACTAATCTGTACTTCATTTTATTTGACATGTGCAAGAGAGATTTTCTTTACATATAAATCATCTCTTGGATTGTATTGGGAAGATAGGAAACGTCCATTAATTGCCGGACTTGTAAATCTAATTACATCGGTAATATTCGGGAAATACATGGGTTTAAATGGCATTATATTAGGTACTATTTTCACAAATCTTTTTGTCAATCTGCTATTTGAACCGACTGTTATAATCCATAAAGGTTTCAGAAGTTCAGCTTTTTGGTTCTATATAACGATAATCGGAAGACTATTACTTGTATCAGGAATATCAATACTAACGCTTTTTATAAACAGCTTCATACATATAAACGGAATTCTTGAGATTATAATAAAATTCATTACTACGCTGATTGTTCTGTTATTAACATTCTTGTTGATATACAGAAATAATCAAGATGCAAGAACAATCCTATCGACCGTGAAAATCGCATTCATGGATAAAAGAAAGCTCAAGAAGCTGGAGAAAGAAAAAAACAAAGAAGAATCTTCTACTTCTTCAGATTATCAATAATGATTGAAGCAACTTTTGAAGCGCTGAATTCAATTGGAAGTGCATTGAAACTTGCATCAAGTTTTATAAGCTTTTCGGGGTTCTGCACATAATCACATACAATATCAACAGCTTTTTCTTTCTCATTAGCACAGTTCCATCCGATTTTGTATTTCTCAACATAATCAGCAGAAGGAATGACCGTGTATACAAGTTCAGTTATTAGGAACGGACGATGCATATACATTGCCTCTAGAATTGTATTTATTCCTGCCCTCCCCGCTACGATATCAGAAGCTGCCAGATAATCATTAACATCTGTTATAAAACCTCTGATATACACCTTCGTGTTCTGAGCCTTGCTTCTGGAAATGATACTATCAAGCTTCTCTGTCATTGACTTATTCATTCCGCCGATTATAACAATCTGCATTGGCAGGTCTTTTTTCAGAAGTGAGTGCAGAAGGGCTAGAGAACCTATTCCTTCACCACCAAGATTCAATTGAAGCGTAAACAGGTTCTCATCCAGTTCGATTTTCTTTCTTGCTTCTTCTTTTGAAAGTACAGGAGAATCAGCAATTGACTGCTGCAAAGGAAACGGAACAATCTCGATACTTTCTGGATTCTGTCCCATAGCCATTACTCTTTCCGCTCCCTCTTCCGTGGAGATGAAGAATTTTCTGAGCTTATCGCAAACAGAAGCAACAGGCGCGTTGAAAACATCTGTAGCATAATAGAAAACCGGAATATCAATTTCCAGCTTTGAAAGCATTTCAGAAAGGATCGTACTTGCATATGGATGCGTTGCAAAAATGAAATCTGGCTTGAACTCATCCAGGTTTGCAGTAAGCATCCTCCAGCAATGCTTATTGGCAAAACGAATAGCCAATTCCATTCCATTCGAATCTGAATCATTGTGTTTTGAAAGATGCTGCTCAAGATTCGGGAATCTCAGCATCGTTCTCCAATAAGACTTATTCAGCCTTCCCATCCATTGGATATCAAGATAATCGAAGAACTCTTCAACCTCAACTTCGACCCCAATCTTTTTCAATTCCTCAGCAACAGCCTTGGCAGGGACATAATGCCCCTTGCCACCATCAACATATATGCAAATCCCTTTCATTTTTTTTTGATTCCAGACACATATTAACACAACTGGGAAAAACAGCAAAATCATGGAATAAAATCGCCTCGAATATGGAGTTTTCTTGTAACGATACCTTGAATATTCCGGCTTCCTTGCTTCAAAAAAACAATAACGATAAAATCACTATTTATGAATCATAAGACATCGCATCCATTTGAGAGACTCATGGCTTCAATAATGAAGCATTCTGTTATTGTCCTTATTGCTATCGGAATCATAACAATTTTCTTTGCTTTAGCAATACCACGACTACAGCTCGATGCAAATGTCTTTTCATATGCAGCAGGGGCACCACCTTCGGAAATAGTTCCAACACCAGCAGAAGCTCCTGATGAACCTTTATATCTCAATGGTATCGGAACAATTGCCATCAAACCAGAAAAAGGCGAAGTAGTACCAATTCCAAGCAGGACAAACTCATTCTCCGAAGAAGAGTTTGAGAATCCAGGAGGATTTGAGCCTGTTGAGATGGTGGTAAATGAATTTAATGGCGATAAAACTGGCGGCAGATTCTCTGATGGCTATGTAATTATATTTTCATCAGAAAGGATGTTCGAGCCAGAGGTTCTTAATAAAATCTATGAAGTCCGGGATAATCTATCAAAGCGTTATGAAATAGGACAATGTCTGTCACCTTTTGACTATGTAACTGTTGAAAAGAGAGGCACTAGACTTTCCATTGTTCCTATCGCTCCAGTGAAACAGGGAGAGACATGGACTGAAGAAGATGCAGAAATATTTTATGAAAGACTGATGAATGATGATGTCGCGAAAAACTATCTTTACACAGATGGCGGACATACAATAATGATTTATTACCGTGCAAGAGGCCTCAATGCGACATCAATTGCAGAACTTGATACAATCGTAAATCCATTACGAGAATATGGCCGTGTAGCGCTAAATGGCGGAGGACTTATAAGCAATGCGGTAATGAATTATCTTAACAAGGACCTTATTACCCTGCTTGCGCTTTGCTTTGCAATCATGCTGGCCGTTTACTATTTCTCATTTCATTCCTTCAGAGCTATGCTTCTTCCTGCATCGCTCTCGATAATAGGCATAATATGGACATTAGGAACAATGGCTCTGGCCGGTTATAAGCTGACAATCGTTACAGTACTTACACCCTGTCTTGTTCTGACACTTGGTTCATCCTATTCAATCCATATGGTCAGTGAATACTTTGAAGCAATGGTAGAAAAAGACGGCAATAGACTTGCTTCCCATTTCACAAGAATATCAAAAACAATATTTTTTGCGATGGCCACAACTGTTGCAGGATTCTTATCCCTTCTCATATGCAGGACTCCTATGTTCAAAGAATTCGGAATTACGATCTCAATCGGAGTCTTCTACTGTGCAATCCTTGCATTCACATATATTCCTGCAATGCTCTCAAAAATGAGACCTCCAAAACAGAAACAGATTAATACCGTTGAAAATGGCCTACTTACAAAAATAATTGAAAAAATGTCCAATGGAATCACAAAGTACTGGTATATATTCCTTATTTTGTTACTGATCATCATCGTTGTTTTTGCTTTTGTTCGTGATGATATAGGGTTTGATTCCAATTATATGTCCTATTTCCCCGAAGATGATCCCATCGTTCAGGATTCAATCTATTTTGCAAAGACGCTGGGTGGTACCGATCCTTATTATCTGACAATCACAGCACCCAATAATGAGCCTGGATTCTTCTTAAAGAGCGAGAACCTGAAAGATGTTTATGCATATGAATGTGCAGTTCTGGCAGCAGATCCTGATATTGTCCAGTCTTTGTCATTCACACAATATGTCAGCTTCCTTAACAAGGTTTACAACGGGAAAACCGAAATTCCAAATAACAATGGACTCATTAACCTGCTTTATAGGGTTCTGAATCAGATTGAAGGACAAATCGGTTCGAATGTACTTGATGTTCTGATTAACGAGGATGCTTCAGAGATTACACTCTCAATGAGAAATTACGATTACGTAGAACAGGATCTACAGACAACATCCAGCGCCAGGCGACTAGAGCAAACACTTGATTATTACCGTTATATGCTTCCTGAAGGAACATCGAGTGAAATTCACTGCGCAGCCTCAAGTGGAGTACGTGCAAGTGACATGATCATGGTTGATCAGAACAGATCAACAATACTTTCATATGTAATAACTTTTATACTTGCAGCTATTGCAGTTGCTTCAATCCGTTATGGAATCTCAACAGTTGTACCAGTTGCCGTAGGTGTGATGATAAATTACATCTTTATGTGGGGTGTAGGAATTCCTTTTGATATCGTAACTGTAGGTTTCTCATCCGTTGCCATTGGAACCGGTGTTGATGATGCAATACACTTTTTGCTTCGCTATCGATCAAAAAGGAAAACAAACCCAGAGCAATCCGTACCTGAGGCCCTTAGAGAAAACATAAGAGAAACAGGCCGCCCGATGTTCCTTACAACCATAAGTGTAGATGCAGGTCTGCTTATGTTGCTATTTGCGTCATATACACCAATAAAGCTTTTCGGTGTACTTCTAAGTCTAGCACTTACCGCAGCAATGCTGGCTGCATTGTGCATATTGCCACCAGTATTGATATTTGCAGACAAGATACATTCAAAAATCCGTAAATGATACAGCACAGAACCAACATTTTGTTGGATTAATGATTGCAGGTTTTGTTGTCTGCTGTTAGTATACCAATTGTTGCAAGCGGGTTGTGAAATGCGAATAGCTTTTGGTTTTGACATCTTCTATCCAGAAACCAATGGTGTTATTACAACAACCATTAATCTGGCCAATAATCTGATTGCGATGGGGCATCGGGTCTGGTTTTTCGTACCAAAAGATAAAGCTTTCACAGATGATGTGATAGAAGACGGAATTCAGATTGTTCATGTACCTGCAATTCCAGCATGGATTTACAAAGGAATAAAACTGCTGCCAATTGCAGGCTGGTATCTTCTACCCTATCTTCTGAAGTATCATATCGATATCGTCCACAATACATCACCTTGGCTTATGGGAATGGCGCTGAATCACTCTGCCAGGAGGCTGCATATTCCAACAATCGCAACGCATCACACGCTTATTGACAACCCTATTTACATTAAATATGCATTGAAAAGCAAAAAGCTTGCCTATGCCGCACAGGATGCAATCTGGTCTGTTGTTTTCGGTCCATTTTATAAGCTTACATGGATGGCTACAGCACCAAACAGGCACACCTGCCAGCAGATCAGAGATCGAATACCCGGACTTGATGTACGCTATGTATCCAATGGTATAGATATCTCACGTTTTGATGATTCAAACCCAGAACTCCCTTTGCCAAAGTCAATCAATCCGGAATGGCTGGGAAAGAGAACGTTACTTTACGTTGGACGTCTTGGTTTTGAGAAAGCTATCGATGTCGCAATCAATGCATTTGCACTCTGCCTCAAAAAGAATCCAGATGCTCACTTCATTATCGTTGGACAGGGGCCTGCCGAAAAAGCATTGAAAAAACTTGAAGATGAACTTGATCTGACCGGGCATATACATATGACTGGCATGATTCCAAATGATGAATTAATCGGTTCAAGGCTTTTGGATAAGGTAGCAGCATTTGTAACTGCATCTCTTTCTGAGAATCAGGCAATGACAGTGATTGAAGCACTTTGTTCCGGCGCTCCTGTTATTGCAGCTGATGTAAATAACATGCGCACACTTTTCACGGAAGAACAGGGCTGGTTCTTTGAAGGTGGTAACGAGGAAGATCTTGCAGACAAAATGGATTATGTTCTCAACAATCCAGAAGAACGAGACAGAAAAGCAATAGAAGCAAAAAAGAGCCTCTCCCACTTCGATGGACGAAATGTTGCCAAGAAGTTTGAATCAATCTATAAGGAACTACTAGAAGAAAAAAAAGCGGGTTTCTATGTTCCTGGCGGAGAAAAAAGAGCTAAGAAATTTGTGAGAAAAATTCAGAAAGATAAAAACTAATATTTTCTGTTTCCATTGGTAAATTCACACTATAAAATTACCTGACCCAAAACTATAATTTTAAATTGGAAATACAAAGACGAGGAGTTTATGAAAAGATTTTTTGCCTTATTACTCTGCCTGTCCATCCTATTCTCTATTTCAGCTGCAAACAATACAGGCAGAATTGGAATCCAATTCGCCGCACAAGGTTATATTGGAACAGATGAAAGCCCAGCAAACGCCCAAGAAGTTGCAATCTCAGTTTCCGGTGCAAATTTCTTTGGAGAAGATGGAATATTCGGAATTAGATACTCATTTGGATATGGTTTCTCTTTCGATGGATTAGAGAACTTCAAGCCTCTGCATTTCGGACTGGATTCAATCTTCAGTTTAGAAATTTCAGATTCTCTATCAATTGAACCGAAAATTGGACTGGCAGATACGCTCTATATTTTTGATGACATAACATCAAACGAATTCGGGATTGCAATAGGCTGTGGTTTTGAATATGAGCCGATCAATCATCTCGGAATAAATGCTGCTATCAATTATACATTGCCTATTGTCTCTAGTTATAAGAATTCAATTTCAACCATTGCTTTTGACAAGCATGTATTATCTTTTGGTCTTGCCGTAAATTATCTTTACTGAGGAATAAGAAATGAAAACAATCAGAAACTTGTTGATTATATCAATTGCTTTTATTCTCATTTGCAGCTGTAGCGGATACATAAACTGGGATAATTCTACAAAAGTTGAGGAAACAAGTAATGCAACCTCTGCACGAATAGACCTTCTTCCGGAATATGTGGACCAAGGTGCAACCACAATCTCTATAGAAGTTACACTTCTCAATGGCATGAATCTGCCAATAAAAACAATCGAGAATTCATATGAAATACTTTCTGATGAAGAGGGATCATATATAATTCATGATTTCGAACACTTCGGCAAATTCCAGGTCATCGCAACTTACAAAAATGGAACCGAGGTAATTGGTGAAAACAATTTTGAATATATACTTACATCAGATGAATACAATATTGCACTCCTGACGGCAACTGTTCCTACCACATATTTCAGCTTATTCATGTCAGATACGGACAACAGTTATGCCACAGAACAAGAAATAGGAATAAATGCATCTCTACCTACAATAATCGGAATGGAACGTGCAGCGACCTATGATTGGGACAACCTCTTGCCAAATTTCAGCACATGTCCTTTTGCAGATGAAAGCTTGAATGATCAAAATCTCACTCCATATGAATGCATCAGAATGATGGAATCATTCAAACAGTACATTGAATACCTCGACACCCTCAATCCTGAATCGGTATATCATTTGTATATTAACGATTTTGATTCTTATATCATCCCACATCTCATGCTTGAAAATGGGATTTCTTTTGACAGATTTGATGTATATGCAATCACAGATGGTACTGGAACTGCAGGAATATTCCGTGAAAAATATGGAACAGGGACAGCTCCTGATACATCGATGGACTTCTATTCAAGAGTAGAAGAGACATGGGTAAAAGTCAAAAAACTCGCAAGTACAGGCGACTCTGGCTATGAGAGTATTCTGATAGAATTCTCAAATATTATTCCACATCTTAATCGTTATATGCAGGATTTCATGCCAGTACTTGTTAATGACAGCGACCTAAAGATTACATGGATAATGAACAGGAACAATCCTGATGCATTTGGGACATCTGAAGTTTATACAGATAAAATACAGAACAATCCAAATGTCAAACAAATCAACATGAACAGCATTCTTGTAAGTCTTTCTGATGCAGAGATAAAAGAATTCCAAGGAATGTATAAATTTGATTCCTCTATATTTGAAGTTGCAGATGAAAGCGATAAAGGAATCATGATTTTTCTGGGGACATCAACGACATATGAAGAACATTTCAGGGATTATCTCACATTCATGACGACATATTATGGAGACGAGTATGTCTATTATTACAAAGCTCACCCAGGATATGCGGCAGATTATGATGATAATAAGGCAAACCTTCTTGCAGAACTGGGAATTCTGAATCTGGATGCAGCGATTCCAGCAGAACTGTTCTACTTTTTCCGTAACGATGCTGTAATGTGCGGTTACCAGTCCAGTACATTTGCAAATGCTGAAGGTGTTGAGATTTCCTGTATCGTGAATTCAGTAGAAACATACGGAGGCAGAGCAGATCTTACAATAACTGCAAATGATGATGGTACATATATAGTTTCAAACATAAAGGACCATCCAGGTACATTTATCTGGGATCCATCAAAACCAGAAGTTTTTCCGTGGCTTTGATTTATGTGTTTCTCGCGGGCTGTTTTTATAGCCCGCTTTTTTTCACCATTCTCCAAATCTTCACAAATTATTTATTGTAAGAGACTTCCCTTTCATGCATTATGAAATCATGAAAGGAGCAATGCTATATGTCGATGCGGGCAAAGGTCACTATACACCAGCAAAAGCTCTCGCTGACAATTTTCTGAAAGCTGGCCACGAAGCTATCGTAGAGAACCTATTCAACACTTTTGACTCGGCTTTCTGGAATGTAATGACAAAATACTCCTGGCGCTTGATGCTGCATTTTCCTCGACTTGAACCTTTTCTGACAAACAGCATCGATTCAAGATTCAATGCATTTCTGATGAAACGGGTTGTAGAACTTGAAAAGCATCTGAATGCCTTCAAGACATGGTATGAGAAAGAGAAACCAGATTTCATAATCTCAACAAACTTCATCGGGGGTGCAATCATTCCTACAGCAGTGAAAAAACTGCATCTTGATGTACCTGTATACCAGTATCTTGCAGATGTTTTTGACACACCCAGAATCGGTATCAATAGCAATCTTACCAGAATGTATACCCCTTCCGAGCTTGGTGTGAAGAATGCATTTGAAAAAGGACAGAACATAACATCCTTGTCTATCTGCTCCTTCCCTCTTCAGCAGAAATTTGATTCATATGAAAAGAAGAGCAAGTCAGAAACAAGAAAGAAGCTTGGGCTTGATGACAAGTTTACAATACTCTGTTCTTTAGGCGGAGAAGGTATAGGAACTTCCGCGCTTCTTTACAAACTTGCAGAAACCAATATTGACTGCCAGGTAGTGACAATTGGTGGCCGCAGCAAGTCTACAGACAAGAGCTTTGCCAGATTCAAAAAGAAATATCCATCCTTTTCTCTTGTGCAGAGAGGTTTTGTGGACAATGTTCCAGATTATCTCAGCGCATGTGACATGCAGATTGGAAAAGCTGGAGCAAACAGTGTGATGGAATCTATATACATGCATACTCCGTTTATCATCACACAGGTACTCTACCCTTTTGAAGCTTCTCTTGATTTTCTAAAAGAACATCCTGTGGGATGGGGAGAAAATGATGAGGGAAGACAAGTTGAAATCATCAGGGAATTCATGGAAAGCGAAAGTCTGCGAAAATCTGTCGAAAAGGAATTTCAGAATATTCCGCTGAAATTTGGAGCATCTGCATTCAGAGACCAGATAATAAAAGACACCGAAGAGTTCAGAAGGTTGCGGTAAAATAAGCGCCGAAATCAAAATCGAATCCGCTTCTGTATCCTTCAGGAGACAGATAGTCCCAATATACTCCGACATATGCCCTGAAAAGCCTCATTATGTATAAATCGAATCTTGCACCGACAGTTCCGTAAAAACCTATTCCAATATGCTCTTCATTACTATTGAGAAGAGCACCCGCTGCAAGAGCATTTTCCATAGTCAAAGTTACTGTGGGATAGGTTCCAACAGTAAGGAATTCAGGTCCGACGAGTGTGATAGATGCTTTTATGTCTGTGATGAATGGACGAGGAGGAATTGCCTTGCCCCTGAAATTCACCGACATCTCATGCTGAGGAATTGCCTTGCCAAACATAATCTGACAGGAAAGCCCGAAATTCATATACAAGGAGAATAGATTCATTTCTGAATCTTCCTGATTCTGCTGCATGATTGTATGCGTATACGACGCCGTATAGAGCATTTTCCAGTAATCAATATATGAATTGGTGTTAAAGATAGTAGGACTATTCAGAAGCCACCATGGTCCCATGACAAAGTCAATGGAGAAGTCATAACCTTCAGGTGTCAGGTAATGGCTGTAGCGGTTGTTGAAATCAAGACCAATTGTTATTGAATTTGAGAGCGAGTACTTGTTCCCATTAAGTTCTGGAACTCCTACAACTTCTGTGTTTTCTGGAAAATAAATGGGATCATCAAAGACTCCTCCAAAATCTCCATTCTGGATATCATGCAGAGATCCGAAAGCCTGTTCCCATCTGACACCAATAAGAAAACTCAATGTAAGAAAATCCTTCTTTGTCTCATCAGGATTTGTGACAAGTCCCTGTTCAAAACCGACAAGGCCTTCAGAAAAAACAACAGAATAACGTCTCTGGTCATCCGGGTCGGTTATGACTGAACCGGGCTCTGGCCACTGTCTGAGTGTTCTCTGGGCCATACCTGCCTCAACCCTGACAAGTGCCTTTGTATTGAGATTTTCGACAAGATCAAGTTTATCAATACCGAATTCTCCCCAGAAACTCACAGGAAAAGCATTGAGTGCAAAATCTGAAAGATATGACGCATTGATAATACTCGAATAAAACACCTCTGCATTGAGAGGCAGTAGGAAAAAAGATAAAAGTATTACCAAGACTAATTTACGCATCTTCATGATAATAACATTGTTAACGAAACTGCATCTATATTGTTAACGATGTTCATTTCTGCTATATTCCCAGCATTATGAATAACAAGGTACCGGAGAACCCTTCAAAAAACCGGAAAGGCGATTTTTCACCGCTTGTTGTGGTTACCGCCCTTCTGGTCATGTTTTACATCGTTGCTAATTTAATGGCCGTAAAGATCATCAGCATTGGATCTTTATCTCTTTTCGACGCAGGAACGATAACCTTCCCTTTTGCATACATGCTTGGAGATGTACTGGCAGAGGTATGGGGATATAAAACAGCAAAGAAAGTCATCATCATGACCTTTATCTGCAATGCCATGCTTGTTATCTTCACATCAATCGGAATCATCTTGCCATATCCAGAATACATGGAAGATATTCAGCAGGCTTATACCATGATTTACACATACGTACCGCGCATTGTGATAGCCTCTCTGATATCATTTCTTCTTGGAGAGCTTGCAAATGCAAAGGTTCTTGTCTGGATAAAGGACAGACAGAAAGATGGCAGAAGATTGTGGATGAGAACGATTGGTTCTTCAGCTGTCGGTTATCTTTTTGATACTGTCTTTTTCGTGCTTTTCGCCTTCTATGGCACATCCCCTACAGAAGACCTTATATCAATGATAGTCGTCCAGTACATAGCAAAACTCCTGATTGAAGCTGCCGCGGGCACACCGCTTGCATATGCTGCAATTGGTTACCTTAAAAGGAAGTATTTATGAGCGATCTGATTCGTTACAGTGAAATAACAAAAGGATTCAAGAGAGAATTCATCCTTCTGCAGGGAACAGGATGCCGCTGGAGGAAATGCACTTTCTGTGATTATTATCTTGACGAATCCATAGACCCATTTGCGGTCAATGAGCCAGTATTGAAGATGGTGACAGGTAAATATGGCGTTCTTGATATCATAAACTCAGGTTCTGCCATGGAATTCGATGAAAAGACAATCGCTCTTATCAGAAAGGTCGTTGAAGAGAAGAATATCCAAAATCTGTGGTTTGAAGCACATTGGATATATCATAAGGAACTTGAAGCTTTCTCGAAGAATTTTCCATGCAACGTCCATTACCGCATCGGTGTAGAATCTTTCAATCCAGATCTCCGCATCCGCTGGAAAAAAGGTATTGGAAGAGATGTAACTCCTGAAATGATAAGACAATATTTTGATGGAGTATGTCTACTTGCAGGTCTTGAGGGACAGACAGAAGAAGATATCGTAGAGTCTGTACGTATTGCCGAGAAGTATTTCGATTACTATTCAGTAAATCTCTTCTGTCCAAACTCTTCTGAAGAGAAACGCTCAGAAGAACTCTCAAGAATATTCATCGAACGCCTTGCTCCGGAAATGGCCAAAAGCAGCAAAGCTGAAATACTGATTGAGAATACTGATCTGGGGGTAGGCTAAACTATCCCCGGCGACTGTCTCCTGAATTGACAGATAAGGTGCATCGATGGTAATTTTTCATTTAGTTGTTTTTTATCGAAACAGCTTTAATTTAAATGGAAAAGAGGTTTCAGGATGCCTTCGGATAATAACGCAAATGGTGCAGTCATCCCAGAGAATGGAAAGAAGAACGGAAAAGACAAGAAGAAGCATGGCAAATCAGCTGGATGGATTATCGGTGTAATCGTACTCATCCTGATTTCTGTCACATTCATTCTTCCTACCACTGTATTCAGCACTGGCAATTCCAGAAGTATTAACTTCGGAAGTTACAATGGAGATGAGATCTCTCTTGAACTCGCCTACGATAATTACTTCTATAACCAGCTTTACTCACTTTCTCAGACATATGGCATGAGTTCGCAGAATATGATGCAGCTCTATGCACAGGCTTTCTACCAGACAGTCTTCCATACAGCACTTTCACAGCTGGCTGATGAAGCTTCAATCAGTGTATCCGACAAAATGATAAGCCAGGGCATCGTCAACAGCGGTCTGTACCGTGATGAAAATGGTGCTTTCGACCTAGAAGCATATAATGCAGCATCCCAGCTTGATAAGGATGCTCTCAAACAGCAGCTTACTGATATGATTCCTGCACAGGTTGTTTATCAGGATATGACATCTGTAAAGACATCCAATGCAGAATACAGCTTTGTATCTGCTCTCAATGCCAATCCAAGATCATTCCAGTACATCACTGTTGACTACGATTCATATCCAGATGCAGATGCAGTGACTTATGCAACTGCAAATCAGGAACCATTCATGACAAAGAATCTCTCTGTCATCACTGTAGCAACAGAAACAGAGGCAAATGATCTTATCGCTGCCATCCAGAATGGAGAGAAGACATTTGAAGAAGCTGCAACAGAAAGTTCCACGGATAACTATGCTAGTGAAAGCGGAAACATGGGTTCAGTCCTTTTCAATGATCTCCAGAACATGCTTTCAAACAGTGAGGATACAGCAACTGTATTTGCAATAGCATCTGGAGAGCTTTCGGCTCCTATCCAGGGTTATTCAGGATGGATGATTTTCCGTGCAGACAGCGAAGCAGCTCTTGCAGATCTTACAGATCCTGAGGTGCTTTCTGATGTCAAGAGATATATGTCCATCAATGATAGCGAAACAATGAATGCATATGTCGAAGCAAAGAGTGCGGAAGTCTATGCAGCTGCAGTAGAGGATTTCGAGAAAGCAGCAACAGATAACAATCTTACAATTACTGATGTCAATGCTTCTTCCTACAATCCTTCTTCCTCATCATTCATCAACGACATTGCTGGAAATGATCCGGAAGGACTTCTCTATAATGTTGCTTCATCCGATGCAGCCTTCCAGGAAGAGCTTTTCAAGGTAGCTGACAATACTGTGCTCGAGCCAATGCTGACAGGTTCTTCCTACATTATCGTACGCCCTGTCGCACCGAATAATGTCAATACGAACTGGACTTCATATCTCGATATGATGTACTCAGCAAGCATGCCAAGTCTTGTGGCACAGGACATTGAATCCAGCATCCTTTCTTCCGACACATTTGAGGATAATTTCATCAACACATATATTTCGGAAGTGATGATAACTCAGTAATCCTAAGCTATTCCAAAAGCGGCAGCTCATCCTGCCGCTTTTTTCTTTTCCTGATATACTCTTCATATGAACTTGCTACCTATCGATGAAAACAGCGCAGAAGGATGGCATAAACATCCTCTCTGGTGCATTCCTTCAAAGGATTCAGGAAAACCTGTTTCAATGCGTGGTGCAGATATCTGCACGTTTTCTGACAAAGAAAAGCAAATGCTTGTCAGCATAACATTCGCAGATTTTGGAATCGCAAGTTTTCATTCCATTTCGTTTGCAGATTATAAAAGAAACAAAGCAGTTTCTGTGCGTTCTTTCAAACGCCCCTCTACAAAGACCTCCAGACTCTCTGACTCAGCAGTTTCTGACTGCTCTCTCACCTACTATGATAATGACCTGACGATCTCGATACTAAAGCGAAAGGAACATCGCCATATCTTGATGACAGCGCCTGAGCTAATGCTTCCATCAGGAGAACAGGGTTTCAAAGCAGACATAACACTTACTGAGATACCGGGAGATGAGAGTCTGTCAGCTCTTATCAGGAATAAAGAGAAAGGGTATATATACACTACACGCTATATCCCTCTCTCCGTATCTGGTACTGTTTTCATTGGTGACAGAATAGAAAAACTCAGCAAGAACAGTAACGCAGGTTTCACATGGACCAGAAGCAAAGGCCTTGGTACTGATAATATCCTTGACATCATCGCTTTCGATAATAATGAAGATGGAACAAGATGGGGACTTTCATTGTCAGAAGCTTCTGAACTAAGAAATGCAATAATAATAAATGGACAGCTTTTCAAGCTTGGAAAATGCCTGATAACCCGTCCAGACGATGGAATTTCCGAAAAATGGCATATTGAAGATGAAAGCCATAGCCTTGTCCTTGATATGAAACCATCATCAAATCTTCATTACAGGGAGAATCTGCAACCTTTTAAAGGCGAGACCAGCGAGATTTTCGGAATATTCAGAGGATCTTTCAGGATGCCGGACGGAAAAAAATTGGTAATAAATGAATCATATGGATCTGCAAAGATGGCTGCCAAGAGAAACTGAACTTGCAAATCGTCTCTTCATCCTCTACAGTTTTTCCGTATGAGACGCAAGGATTTCCTCACATATCTTCTTCTTGGTGCCCTGCTTGCAGCGGCAGTTACGTTTATATGGAATTATAAGACAACAATCCCCTGGATTACAGAAAGAATATCCCCTGCTCTGCTTCCTGTATTCGGAGGGGTATGCATCGGCTTCATAATGAATCTTCCTGCTTCTTTTTTTGAGAAACATATAAAAAGATGCCGAATAGAATGCCTCTCAAAGCACAGCATGGGGCTTGCCTTGCTTATATCCATCCTGCTGCTTCTTGTTTTCATAGCCTTGGTATTCACGCTTGTCATCCCGGAGCTGGTCAATGCCATATCACTGTTTGCTGCATCGCTGAGGGATTTTGCAAGCAACAGCAACTTCTGGAACGAGACGGATATATCACGTATACCAGTTCTCAACACTTTCTTCGATGGTGCAGATGATGGGATCCTAACCATCGCTGATGCTCTCGAGCAGAAGATAAATGAATTCACACCATCAATCATCTCCTACACCTTTTCAACCATTCAGGGGATGATCTCATCGGTTGTCGTCTTTTTTGTCTCTTTCATATTTGCGGTCTATTTCATCTCGAACAAGAAAAGACTGCAAAGACATATTCTTAAAGTTCTTGGACTGTTTATGAAGGAGAAGCACATCCAGTACCTGCAGCATGCGGCGTCTATAAGCTTCATCGCATTTTCCAGATTCATAACAGCACAGGTGACAGAAGCTCTCATTATCGGAGTACTGTGTTTTGCAGGTATGCTCATACTGGGCTTTCCATATGCTCTCACAGTTGGAATACTTACAGGCGTCATGGCACTTCTTCCAATATATGGTGCGCTGATTGGAGCACTTGTAGGAGCTTTCATGATTGCTGTCATCGCCCCTTGGAAAGGTCTGTTTTTCCTTATTTTCATCATTGTACTTCAGCAGCTTGAAGGAAATTTAATATATCCAAGAGTTGTAGGAACAACTACTGGTGTACCGTCTGTCTATGTATTTATAGCCGTAACAATCGGAGGTGCATTATTCGGTATTCTGGGAATGCTGCTGGCTGTTCCTGTATTCTCAATCATCTTCACTCTTTTAAAGGAAAAATCCGATCAAAGGGTAAAGATAAAAATTGATGCAGTAATTGATGATGACAAAAGGAATTAACCTGGTGATTTCATAAAAATTGGCTATTTGTATTAAAAACATGTTACAAACTATTGACAGAAATAAAGAGAAAGTGTAGATTCTTCACTGTTCGGAAGAACCATTCTCCTGTAGCTCAGTCGGTAGAGCAGGTGGCTGTTAACCACCCTGTCGGGGGTTCGAATCCCTCCGGGGGAGCTGGCGCAACTCATTGGAAAACAAGAGTTGCGCTTTTTTTCTTTCACTAGTTTTTACATAAACAGAAGAGATGGAAACAATATCGAAAATTGATTCAGATTTTATCTGAAACTTATTATGAAGAACTGCACAACGCAGAAATCAATATTTTCCTATTTCCCCTACTCTTTTACTTCTGCAGAATCCCGAGTCTTCCAATTCTTCATCAATGTAAAGAAGTCCGTCTTCTGTAAAAGCATCTGTTTTTTCTTGACTTCCTCGTTCAGCACTTCTTTATCGACATATGGCTTCCATTTCTCAACAACGTTTTTTCCTGCTATACGACGGACGGACATAGCCTTTGTATAAAATCTGTCAGAACCATCACAGAGCGAACGGTCTTCAATGATGGAAAGACGTGTCGGAAACTGGATTGCAAGGGATTTTGTAGTGAAGATCCTGTATCCAAGGAGAAAACAGCGGACTCCGAAATCCATCGCCTGATAAAACTCTCCGGAAATCAATGTGTCATACGACCTGAGGCGCTGAAACAGCGCTCTGTCATAGAGCCCAAGCTCCATTACAGGGTAAAGATTAAGTTCCTCCTCATCCATATCAATAGAGGGTGTGAATGACATAGGATCTACTTGTCTTCCATTTATATATGGGGCACGGAGAGTCGGCATCACTTCCAATGCGGAGGATATCATCACCGGTGTGATTATAGCTGGATGATTCTTTTCTGCCATCGCAGCCATCAGACGCTCTCCATCAAAAGCTATCAGCACAGCATCGGTTCTGACCACAAGAAAATATGTTGCATAGCATTCATCTGCAAATACGTTTATATACTCACCCGTAGTCGCAGGTTGTTTGAAGATGATGAAATTAACATCAGGAAACATAGCCTGCCAGTCTTCCTCATCTATCCTTGTCTGGAGTGTTATCACATAGATGGGGTTACTCATATTAGCCGTATACCATTTCAAGGATTCAATAAGTTCATCCTTTGAGGCAAGGTCAAGAATGCCGATGGCAAGCTGCTGTTGCCTGTAAAGTGAAGAGATTCTTATACCGACATCCTGCCTCTGATGCATTACCCTGTAATCAGACACTTTCTGTAAAGACGACATCCTCTGGTCTGAAGATTACGTCTTTCCTCCCTTTCCCTAGAACAGTTTCAATCTCAGAACTCTTATGGCCCTGAAGCTTCTCTATCTCAGTGCTGTCAAAATATGGAACCGCTTTGGCAAACACTGAGCCTTCAGCATCTATTATAGCGGCAACTTCACCCTTTCCGAAGACTCCTTCTATTCCTTTTATTCCAGATGGAAGAAGACTCTTGTGAGCAAAAAGCGCACGCTTTGCACCTTCATCAACAATAATAGAACCCCGGGGAGTTGTATTGAGTATCCACCGTTCTCTCTGTGAAAGTCTTGTTTCCGGAAGAATATAAGACCCCAGTTCCTCTCCTCTAAGAATTCTTGTCAGCACATTCTTCTCATAACCGGAAGCTATCACAGTGCCACAACCACCTTTCTGGGCAATCCCTGCAGCAAGAAGCTTTGTCTTCATTCCACCTGTGGCAAATGCAGACCCCGCTCCTTTTGCATATGACATTATTTCAGGAGTTATTTCCGGGATAGTATGGATAAGAACAGCATTTTCATCTGTTCTAGGATTTCCTGTATAGAGACCATCAATATCCGTGAGAAGAATAAGCAGATCCGCATCAATTTTAGATGCGACAAGTGCACTCATTCTATCATTGTCACCAAATACATCCTTGAGCTCTGCCGTGGAAACAACATCATTCTCATTGAAAACTGGAATAACACCCATTGCCAGGAGCATTGATACGGAAGAACGCAGATTGTTATAGCTCTTGCGATTGTTCAGTATCGACTTTGTGATAAGCACCTGTGCAGGCAGCAGATTGTGTCGCTGGAATTCTTCTCTGTATGCACTCATCAGAAGAGGCTGTCCAATAGCAGCACAAGCCTGCTTCATGGCGATGTACACCACAGGACTATTATGGCCTAAAGCTTTAGCCCCAAGACCAACAGCTCCAGATGAGACAAGAATAATCTGATACCCAAGCTCCTTGAGAGAGGCAATCTGATCAACAATTGCCCTTATTCTCTCCATATCTATACCGGTTTCAGAGGAGAGAAGATTAGTACCGGCCTTTATGACAATCCTTTTTACAGAAGAGAAATCACGCATTGCAAAGTTCCTTATGCTTGAAATTCTTACCATCTGGGCCAGAATAATCTGCAACAATCTCCCCATGCCCGGAAAGAAGCCATTTTGTTGTCATAAGGCCTTCAAGCCCCACAGGACCCCGGGCATGGATTTTTGATGTCGATATGCCAACCTCTGCCCCTAAGCCGAATCTGAAACCATCAGCAAAACGTGTTGAGCAGTTGCAGAAAACATCCGCACTATCAACTTCACGGAAAAAGCGTGCTTTCGATTCCTCAGAACCTGTCACAATGCTGTCTGTATGATGAGAGCCATGCTCCGCGATATGAGAGATAGCCTCATCAATGGATTCTACAATCTTCAAAGCACATTCAAGCGAGAGATATTCAGTATGGAAATCATCCTCTGTTGCAGGAATGGCATCAGGAATGTAAACACGACTCTTTTCGTCAGCATGAACAATAACACCACAAGCTTTGAATGCCTTTCTCAGCTCTGGCAAAAGCTCAGGGGCGATTCTTTCATGCACCAGAATTGTCTCAGCAGCATTGCAGGCTGCAGGATATTGTGTTTTGCTATCTATGATAATGCGTACAGCCATATTGATATCCGCACTTTCATCAACATATACAGAACAGATACCATCTGAATGTCCTATTACAGGAATGTGTGTATGATCCATCACGTAGCTGACAAACTTATTTGAACCACGTGGGATGATCAGATCTATATCCTTATCAAGTGTGAGAAGAGTATCAACATCAGCATGGCTCTCAATTCCCAGAATCCAGGAAGAATTCACAATGCTCTCAGTTGCTTCAGCAATGACCTTCACAAGTACTCTGTTCGTATTTTCAGCTTCCTTACCCCCCTTGAGCACAACAGCATTTCCAGAACGGAGGCAAAGTCCTGCTATCTGTACAAGCGCGTCCGGACGAGCTTCGAAAATCATGGCAATGACACCAATCGGGAATGTGACTTTCTTCAGTACAAATCCCTCATCAAGCTCTCTGGCTTCTCTGACCTTTCCTACTGGATCGGGAAGGGATGCCAGCTCCCTGAGGCCTTTCACTGCAGAAGCTATCTTGTCTTCAGAAAATTTCAATCTGTGGAGAATTGATGATGGGATACCAGACTTCTCTGCTCTCTCAAGATCCTCATTATTAGCGTCAATGATCTCGGCCTTTCTTCTTAGAATGGCCTCTGCCATACTCTCAATGGCCGCTTTCCTTGTCTCGTTGCTTTTAATTGACAGTTCAGATGCACCTCTACGGATAGATCTTACTTTTTCTTCTAGTCCAGACATGGTTTCAGGATGCCTCATTAACTGATTTGATTCAACCTCATGCATATTAAGTTTCTGTCTTACACGCATATCCACAAAATAATGGAATACAGTGTACAAACGGCTTCAGAAATTCACATAAGAATCAATCACTTCAAGTACTCCTCCGGCAATGGCACGGGCTTTATCAGAAATAGTGAGATGATCAGAACTTTCTCCACGAGGATCGATATCTGCAATCTTGAAGCCAGGAGGAACGACAAGATCATCGTGAAGAAGGCCTCTTAGTTTTCCATCAATTGAAGCTTTCACTTCCACATTTCCAACATATGCAATGACATCATCCTTCCTGACAAGATCACCGATCATCTTCACGCCTCTGAATTTTCCGGAAGCTGGAGAATGGATGACACGTTCCTTTCCATAGCCACCAACAAGCCCAGGAATCCCTGAATTCGGGATAGCAGATCCCTGACGGATTACGGAACCAAGAGAATGTCCACGCTTTGTCTCAATAACGAAATCAGCATCCACGCCAGCCTCGAATCCCGGTCCGAGTGCGATCACAAGCGGAGCCATGCCTTTTTTTGTACCCAGGTTTTTCTTTGCAATGATTGCATCAACAAGCGCAACTGGATGAAAAGTATCAAGAAGCGACAGCTTCTCATCAATGAGAATCGGTACAGAACCTGAATCCAGGAT
>CALXYN010000009.1 GCA_944392975.1 uncultured Spirochaetaceae bacterium
TTCTCATATAACAATGCGTCCATCGATTACCAATCTATGGGCAGGGCTATACGCTGTCAATTACGATTTCCGAGGTGCGAAGACAGAATTCGACAATACAGCCCGTTCTATAGGTTCCAGCATGTATGAATGGGTACAACAAGTGAAGGGAATGTGGGAGTGCGAAGCTGATTCATACAGGACACTTCTCGGTGTCTTCTCTTGGATACAGCGGTTACCTGCGGATATTGCCGAAGCAGCTGCCAGCCAGGTATTGCACTCGGGCATATTCAGCGTCAGAGGATTCAAGGCGATAGTTTCCAGATGCATCGCAGACAGGGATAAGGCAAGACAGGAGAAACAGACCCTCAACAGCATCTACATCGCTCATGTGGAGGATGGCAATGGATACTAAGAATAGCATACTCTCAATCTGTGATTCGCTTTATGTACTTGGACAGCAGAAGGCTGCTGAGGACATCCGCATGATAGCAGAGAAAGGCCGTCCGTCACTTGAGGATCTTTCATCATGCCTTCGTGATCATGCTGCCAGATTCTCGAATGAGAGATTCGAGCGCTATGCCAGGCGAGCCAAGATAGGAAACCTCTGCTCCTTTGATGACATCATCGATTCTCCTGACCGCAAGCTGGACATGGAATACATCTGTGAACTGAATTCACTGGACTTCATACGCAATGGATTCAATCTCGTGATCTGGGGGCCTCCAGGAACAGGGAAGTCATGGATTGCGAGAATGATTGCCACATCGGCATGCGCTGCCGGCCTTCGTACGAGATGGACATCTTTCCCTGTACTTTACGACCAGTTGCTACGGATTTACAGGAACACTGATGGTCAGACTCTTGAAAGCAAGATCATGTATTATTCGAGATTTGACCTTCTATGCATAGATGAATTTCCGAATGTTTATGAGATGGATCCTTTTCTTGTACACCAGATATTCAATACGTTTTCCGAAAGAGGGCATTCCATACTACTTTGCATGCAGTGCCAGCCGGAGAAGATGGAGGAACTGTTCTCGATAACAAGCATAGGACAGTCAATAAAGGGCCGAATTCTTCAGAGAGCTAAGAGGCTCCATCTAAGTGGTTCTGATCTTCGCCTGACAGACATCTCTTAAGGATTTCTACGATTCCTGCGGATAGGTTCTCCGAATTGCAACGGATAACCTATCCGTTTTCAAGCGGACACGCTCTCCTTTTTAGGCGGAAGAAAACACAAACTTGAGCTTGTCATGAAAAAGGCAGCTCTTATTGATTTATCAGCCGTTGAGAATATGGAGGATCTGATTAGGAAACTATTCTGGATTGCTCTTATCGAGTTCAATGGGGATGTTACTAATGAACTTGTGATTGTAAGTGAGAATCTGGGTTATGACATCCCTGAGGATCTTGTCTTCGATGATTTCAACGAACCGATAGAGATAAGGTATTCATTCGCAGGCAATGATTGTTTCATAGAGTTTCATTGGAACAAAGAGACAGGAGATACTATATGTGTAAGAATTGATAATCCTGAAGCATTGGATTTCATAACTGCGGATCTGAAGTATCTTGCAGCACTGAGGAGTCTTGATATGGATCCGGAGATGAAGGATATAAGAATATATGAGCCAGAGTACTTTGGTGATGAGTCAGTCTGGCTGGAACATGGTGTGAAAGGCTACGAATACTTTCTTTCTGCGGATTGTTTTGTCAACGACGAGTTTGTGCCGCTAGAGAATGACAAATGGATTGGATACAGAGCCGGAGATAGACTTGCCGATTTATATAAACCAAAGGTTTAGCTTATCAGAGAAGTATGATAATTGAATCCTTTGATGTTGTAGTGGTTTGAGAGAGAAGATTGAATGTGCTTCAATCCTATTTTGTGACTAGTTTTTGACGAACATAATTTTGCGAAATAGAGATAATTAGAAGAATAGAAATAAATATATGGTGTTATGCATAAGTACAACTACCAGATATAGTGTGAGTACATATGTTATCATTGAGATGGAGTAGTGTCAGGAAATTTGAAACTGATTCTTCTGGATGGCTGGTATTATACATGCATAAATATAATATATTGATTCAGGACTGTCTTTCTGATGAGAACTTCTATGGTTCGCCAGTTGTCAGGGTGTTATGTCTTGGAAATTGGAAATGTTCTTTTTTGATGATGATATCCATGTTCCATCGATTGATATCACTGGTACGTTTTTGGTACGTTTTTTGGAAAAAATAGCTTATTCCTGACATAATATGGAAAATATGTAGAAAATAAGTACTTACAGGATAATAGGATATAAATGGGCTCAAAATGTCTTTTTATGTTGCGATTTGTTGTATTTGTCATTATGTGTTTTTTAACATAATTTCTGTAATTTTTTGGACAATAAGAAAATGCTTTGTCTGAATATAATTATGATGAATCATTCTTTGTTTGACAGCACATTAGAGTACAGTTAGAATGGCGCTATAACATCCTAAAAGGAGAAATCAATGAAGAAAGCCCTTGCTGTTTTGATGATGGTTGTACTCTCATTGGCAGTTTTCGCATCTGGTTCTGCAGAGAGTGCAAGTAGCACAGAGCTTATGCTTGGAATGGTCACGGACTCCGGTACCATCGATGACCGTTCATTCAATCAGGGAACATATGAAGGAGTAGCTCAGGCTGCTGATGAACTGGGATTGCAGTGCACATATCTCAGACCAGCTGGAACAACTACAACAGATTATCTGACAGCTATTTCCGACCTCTATGATAATGGATACAGATTCATTGCATGCCCTGGTTACCTCTTTGCAGAAGCTGTTGCTCAGGCTCAGGAAATGTACCCGGATCTTATGCTCATCATCATCGATGACGCACTTGCCTCTGGTATTGGATCTAATACAGTAGCTATTACTTTCAAGGAGCAGGAGTCCGGATTCATGGCTGGTCTTGCAACTGCTCTCAAGCTTCAGACTGGCGATGTAGGATTTGTCGGTGGTCTTGAAATTCCTGCTGTCCAGAAGTTCAACTGGGGATTCCAGCAGGGTGTTGCATATGCCAACGAGAATTTTGGAACATCCATCAATATGGATCCTTCCAACTTTGTTTACCAGGGATCTTTTGCTGATCTTGCAGGTGGACAGCAGCTTGCTGTTGCTATGTACGACAAGGGTGTTGATGCAATCTTCGCAGCTGCAGGTGGTACAGGTGTTGGTGTTATCAACGAAGCAAAGAACCGCCGTCTTGCAGGCGAGGATGTCTGGGCAGTAGGTGTTGATGTTGACCAGTATTCCGTAGGTGATATGGGTAATGGAGAATCATGTATTCTTACATCTGCTATGAAGGATGTAACAGGTGTTGCTTATGACCAGGCAATGGCTGCAGCAAATGGCACATTCCAGGGTGGTACACATCTCATTCTTGGTGTTGCAGAGGGCAGGGCAGGTATTCCTGCAACAAACCCGAACCTCACTCCTGAGATTGAGGAGACTGTCGCATCTGTTGCCGAGCTTATCGCTGATGGCACAATTGTCATTCAGGATACAGCTGATGGCCTTATTCCTTAACGGAAGAAGATGATCCAACAGGCCGCCGGAATAATGGCGGCCTTTCTTGAATTAACGCACATTATGTGCCCTCTTGGATGGGAGAAGCCATTGAATTACGTTATTGAAATGCTTGATATCTGGAAGGAATTCCCTGGTATCGTGGCTAACGGCGGAATCACCTTACAGGTCAAAGAAGGTGAGATCCATGCAATTCTGGGAGAGAACGGAGCTGGAAAATCCACGCTCATGAGTATTCTCTTCGGTCTTTATCATGCAGATAAAGGAACAATAAAAGTCAGGGGAAAGGAAGTTGATATCAAAAACCCGAATGATGCCTTTGACCTGGGTATCGGTATGGTTCATCAGCACTTCCAGCTGGTTCATAATTTTACCGTCGCAGAAAACATAATAATGGGAAAAGAAGGGGGCTTTGTTTATGACATTAAAAAAGCCTCAAGAAAGATAAAAGAAATCTCAGAGCGTTATGGTCTTTCGATTGAGCCGGATATGGTCATCGAGGATATTACGGTAGGAATGCAGCAGAGAGTAGAGATTCTTAAAATGCTCTATCGTGATGCCGATATCCTTATTTTCGATGAGCCTACTGCCGTGCTTACCCCTCAGGAGATTGATGAGCTGATGCAGATTATGAAAAATCTGGCAGCGGAAGGAAAATCCATCATCCTCATCACTCATAAGCTCGATGAGATTAAAGCCGTAGCGGACCGCTGTACAATCATCAGGCGAGGTAAGCTCATAGATGTTGTTGATGTGAAAACAGCAACAGTCGAGGAAATGGCTGCGGCAATGGTTGGCCGTCCTGTATCCTTCAAGGTTGATAAAAAACCTTGCAAGCCAGGAAAGCCTATTCTTGAAATTGAGCATCTGTCCGTGATGAACAGCAAAAAAGTCCTTGGAGTTGATGATTTCTCGCTTACGATTCATGGGGGAGAGATCATCGGTCTTGCCGGAGTTGACGGCAATGGTCAGACAGAACTTGTGGAAGCAATCACTGGTCTGAGGAAGGTTGAGAGCGGTCATATCAAGTTCAATGGCAAGGATATCACAATGCTCTCAATCGCAGAGCGCAATGACATGGGACTCGGGCATATCCCGGAAGACAGACAGAAAAGGGGACTCATCCTTTCAGCTCCTCTTACCTCGAACATGGTTATAAAGAAGTTCACGAAAGAGCCGTTCGCGCACCATGGTCTTCTTGATTATGCGGAAATAAAAAAGTACTCAGAGGAAATCATCAGGAAATTTGATGTGCGTTCCGGTGAAGGTGCAGATTCTCTTGCTGGAAAGCTTTCCGGTGGTAATCAGCAGAAGGCAATCATCGGGCGTGAAATAACCTCCGATCCTGATCTTCTGATTGCAGTACAGCCGACACGCGGTCTTGATGTCGGTGCAATCGAGTATATTCACAACCAGCTCGTTGAGGAACGTGACAAAGGAAAGGCTATTCTTCTTGTTTCCTTCGAGCTTGATGAGATTTTCAACCTCTCGGACAAGATTGTAGTTATCTCGGGTGGCAAGCTCATAGATATTGTCAATACTTCTGAGACTGATGAACATGCTGTCGGTCTGATGATGGCCGGAATCAGAAAGGATGGTGGAAAATGAGACAGAAAGGAGTGATTAACAAACCTCTGGAAGCAAGGACCGCATCGCCACTGTTAGTGTCTCTTTCTGCAGTGTTCCTTGGCATTATCGCTGGCTGTATCTTTATCCTGTGTCTTGGTAAGAATCCATTTGCTGGATTCGAGAGAATCCTCTTTGGTGCCCTGTCCAATACTCGCCGTATAGGCAATACGCTTGGAATGTCCACACAGCTTATCCTTATAGGATTATCTGTAGCCTTTGCATTCAAGACGGGTCTTTTCAACATTGGAGCCTCAGGGCAGATGCTTGTTGGCGGTATAACCGGTTCCATACTTGCTTATTATCTGCCGATGGATATGCCACGTTTTATCTATCTCCCGATAATCATCGTCGCAGCAATGCTTGCCGGTGCGTTCTGGGGTTTTCTGTCCGGTCTTCTGAAAGCCAAGTTCAACGTGCATGAAGTTGTTTCAACAATCATGCTTAACTGGATAGCTTATTGGATTGTCTATGATTTCATTCCCCGTTTCATCATCGATCCGACAATCTCCGTGAAATCCAAACCAATTGAAACTGTGCATACTCTCAGGGCGGATTGGCTTACAGACCTCACAGCATTCTCCACACTTAATTATGGTTTCTTCCTGGCTATCATCATGTGTGTTGTTGTATGGTTCATCCTGCAGAAGACGACTCTTGGTTTCAATCTCAAGGCTGTCGGTTCAAACCGCTTCTGCGCTGAATATGCAGGAATCAAGGTGAATCGATCCATCATGATTTCTATGGCCATTGCAGGAGCCCTTGCAAGTCTTGCCGGCCTTACATATTACTGCGGTTATTCAAACATCATGGAAATGGGAAAGATGCCAAATGAAGGTTACGACGGTATTGCTGTAGCCCTTCTCGGCAACTGCTCTCCTATTGGTATTTTCTTCTCTGCAATCTTCTTCGGTATCCTCAAGATGGGAAGAGGATCTCTGGCTGCAACGGGAATTCCTACAGAGATAGCAGATACAATCATCGCAACCATCATCTACTTCACAGCAACGAATGTCATTCTAGCATCGTTCTGGAATAGAATCTTCCATTCCAGTTTTGAGAAAAAGGAAGAAGCTGCAGTCAAGGCTGCTCTCAGCCATGGAGACAACACTCCCGTAAGCCAGATGACAAAAGAAAAATTCAAGGCTTATGCAAAAGAAGGCAAAGCGCTTCTGAAAGAAGAGAAGGAGGTAAGGTAATGGAATTCTGGAACGTACTTACAAGCATTATACCTTCGGCAATTGCGTATACCATCCCTATCCTCATGGGTGCGCTTGGTGGACTTTATTCGGAACGTTCCGGCGTCACAAACCTCTGTATTGAGGGTCTGATGCTCTTCGGAGTATTCTCATCAGCGGCCACAATCGTGAAGCTGCAGGCTATTCCGGGGTTCAGTTTTACGCTTGCCATCATCATCGGAATTTTAGTGGCAATGGTTGCCTCTACGCTTTTGTCCGTACTTCATGCCTTTGCGGCAATTAACCTGAAAGCCAATCAGGTCATTTCCGGAACAGCAATCAACATGCTATCCACAGCTGTGTCACTTTTTCTTGCACAGACCATCACTGGAAGTGGTAACATCACGATTGTCAGAGCTATTGTCCGCCAGAATGTGCCATTGCTTTCAAAGATACCTGTCATCGGACCTTTATTCTTCACCAGCACTTACTGGACAACATGGGTCTGTCTCATACTCTGGGGCCTGTCATGGTTCCTTCTTTACAAGACTTCTTTCGGTCTTAGGCTCCGTGCTTGTGGTGAACATCCATCTGCTGTGGCTTCAGCTGGAGTGAATGTACACAAGATGCGCTACATCGGAGTACTGGCTTCCGGATTGCTATCAGGCATCGGTGGAGCCTGTATTCTCGTAACATATGCAGGAGAGTACAATGCGGGAAGCGGAATAAATGGACTTGGATTCCTTGCTATCGCTGCTCTTATATTCGGACAGTGGAAGCCGCTTGGAATTCTTGGTTCTACATTCTTCTTCGGTCTTTGTATGACGATTGCAAACATGGGCAAGGTGTTTCCTATTTTCCAGAGCATACCGACAGGTTATCTTGGTATGTTCCCGTATGTGGCAACACTTATCGCTCTTATTTTCTCCAGCCGTAAGAGCGCTGCGCCTCTTGCTTCTGGAGAACCATTCTAGGAGGACTTTATGGATCTTATGGAAAAGCTTTCGGAGACGAAAGCATATATCGAATCGAAACTTGATGGCAGAAAGCCTGTAATCGGCCTCATCCTTGGTTCTGGGCTGGGGGAGATGGCGGATGCCATCGAGAATGCCGCCATCATTGATTATCACGACATTCCTTATTTCCCCGTCTCGACAGTTCCCGGACACAAAGGCCGTCTTGTCATAGGGGAACTTGAAGGAAAGACCGTTCTCTGCATGCAGGGACGCTTCCATTACTACGAAGGATATTCAATGGATGAGGTTGTGTATCCGATCCGGACGATGAAGGTGCTCGGAATCAATGCGCTCTTCCTTACAAATGCCGCAGGTTGCGTTAACACTTCGTGGAAACCCGGAGATCTGATGATCATCACCGATCATATAAAGCTCATTGCGGAAAATCCTCTCAGAGGAAGAAATCCAGAAGAGCTTGGCAACCGCTTTTTTGATATGACACGCGCTTACGATAAGACGCTTGTCTCAATGACGGAGAAAGCTGCAGAAGATCTTGGCATCGGAATAAGGAAAGGCATCTACATGCTCTTCACAGGACCTTCTTTTGAGACGGCTGCGGAGGTACGTTTCGCGCGTCTTGCAGGCGCCGATGCTGTCGGTATGTCAACAGTTCCAGAAGCAATTGCTGCATCCCATATGAGGATGAATACAATGGGTATCAGCTGTCTGACCAACATGGCTGCAGGAATTCTTGATCAGCCGCTTAACCATGAAGAGGTTCTGGAGACAGGAGAGAGGGTGAAAAGGACATTCTCAGCTCTTGTCAGGGAATGTGTGAAGAGATGGCCGGAGGAAAAGCTTTAAGCATCTTCCCACAAGATATGTTCTTCGTGATAATCTGAAGGTGGATATGAAGATTCTCTGCATTTCGGACGCGACTGACACTCTTATCTATTCGACGATTGCTCCTGATCTCTACAAGGATGTGGATTTTGTCATTTCTGCCGGAGATCTTCCTCTCCGGTACTATGATTATATCCAGACAATGCTGAAAAAGGATGTCTGGTATGTGTATGGCAATCATAACCTGGAGGAATTCGGCCGGATGATGAAAGGGGCAGGACGCGATGATCTTGCTCAGCGTTATACTATCAACGACCCCCATTCACTTCCTGTTTTCGGGGGTTGTTTTGTTGATGGAAAGTGTATTTACGATAACCGCAACGATCTGATCATTATGGGGTTAGGCGGTTCGATGCTTTACAATAATGGAGATAGCCAGTATACAGAAAAGCAGATGCAGTGGAGAATCAACAGACTCATTCCACGTTTGATTTACAACAAAAAACGCTATGGCAGAGCTCTGGATATCCTTATAACGCATGCGCCTCCCCGGGGAATGGGAGACGGAGAGGACCTCTGTCATAAGGGATTTGAGTGTTTCTTGCAGTTCATGGAAAAATACAGGCCGAAATACCTGCTTCATGGACATGTGCATCTCGATGATATCAATGCGCCGAGAATTTCTGAGTATTGTGACACTAAGGTGATAAACATTTATAAGAACTACATCCTGGAGGATGATACTTTGGGGAAGAGCAATGCCAATTGAATCGACTACAATTGAAGATTTCGCAAGAGCTAAGAGAAAAGCAAAATTCCAGAGTCTTCTGTCTGCCCTGACATGGAAGAATAATGATCTTTTGTCCCTGTATGAAGTCACATCAATCATTAAGCCGAAGTCTGAGACCTATCTTGGCATGAGAACCATTCCTGTATCCAGAATCATTGGCAGTGAAGGTCGTTATCATGATTTCTCCTCCGCCTTTTTCCCGAAAAGAGAGCAGCTCAAGGCTCGCTGGTGCAGCATAGATGCCGCTATCATCAACGATGTGATTCTTCCTCCTATATCGGTTTATAGTCTTGGAGGCTATTATTTTGTAAGAGATGGAAACCACCGTGTATCCGTTGCCAAGGCTCAGGGTGTTGAATATATCGATGCAGAAGTTGTCGAACTTGATACGGAGATTCCGCTTAGCCCTGGCATGAGCATGAAGGATCTCAAACGCAAGGTTGTCGATTACGAACGAAACACTTTCATCTCTCAATACAAGCCTTCATATCTTCCAATGGGAGACATTGTTTTCACATCTCCTGGCTCATATCCGGAGATGGTCAATCACATTCTTGTGCATAAATACTATATAAACCAGAAAATCGATCATGAGATAAGCTTTGAGGAAGCTGCAAAGAGCTGGTATGAGAACGTCTATTCCCCGATAGTCCAGGAAATAAGGGCAGAGCACCTGCTTGCTGCTTTCCCCGGCCAGAGTGAAGGTGATATGTACATGTGGCTTGTGAGAAGGTGGGATGAGTATAAAAGGAAGGATGGAAGTATCAGCGCGGCTGAAGCTGTACGCAAGGCGGGGAAGGAAAGAGGTAAGGATATCTTCCACCGCCTAGAACGTTACCTTGCGTATTATTTCAAGAAACTCTCAAAGTCCTAAATCTGGAAGCACTGCCATCTCTGCCATGTGTTCCGCTATGCTGTCTATCATATCCGATGGACGCTGTGGCATGATTTCATTCTCAAGATGGACATATGGTTCAAATGGAATGGGATAAAGCTTCATCATCTCTGCCCATCTGTAAAGTCCGGAAACTGCAAGAAGACCATCGTTCTCACCTGCAGTCGTGGATGAGAAGCCGTAGAATTTCTTTCCCTTGAGACCTTCTTTCAGATAAAGAGGCCAAGTTGAGTCTAGAAAAGCTTTCATCTCTGCTGTCGGAAGACCGAATCGTGAAGGCGTTCCAAGTATGATGATGTCTGCACTCAGCAGTTTCTCAGTTGTTGCTTCTGGAAGCGATGTGATTTCCTCATAGTATTCAATTGCTTCTGTCTTTTCATTTGCTGCAAGATGCAAGTCTGGATCTGATACGCCGTAGATACGTGCATCTATTCCTCTCGCTTTCAACTTTTCCGTAAAAGCGTTTGAAATAAGATAAAGATTGCCGGAAATGGAGTGTATTATGATATTCGCTCGCATATTTCCTCCTTTATAAGAGTATATGCGATTTAGTGTCTTTCCGGTTAAAAATCTCAGCAGAATGCCGTATAAATCCCGTCAGCAACAGCTATATGCACAGTTCTTGAATAGAGCTCTGAGAGTATATCCTCTCTGAGTGTCTCCTCTTTTGTTCCCTCTTTCACGATTATCCCATCCTTCATCAGGATAATTCTGTTAATAGCAGGAATGATCTCTGAGAGTTCATGTGTGACCATCACAATTGTTCTGTTGTCTGTCGCATAGTCGGAAATCGTATTCCTCAGATCTGCACGTGAAGGAAAATCCAGACCAGCACTTGCCTCATCAAGAAGGAGAATTGAAGGACTTGTTATTGCGGCTCTTGCCAGAAGAACTCTCCTCATCTCTCCTGTGGAGAGCGTGTTCATCGTTCTGTCCTTCTTGTTCAGCATCGATACTTTTGCAAGTTCGGCATCAGCTCTTTCCCAGTCTTCCTTGTCGATGACATGATGGAAGTCGAAACCAAGAGAGGCATGAAGACCGGAAGCGACAATCTCTCTTGCTGTATATGAAGTCCTGAAAAACTCATCCTGCCCAGGGGAGACGTGCCCGATTCTCTTTCTCAGATCAGATATTATCCAGCGCTCCTCTCCGAAAAGTGATGACCTGTAATTATCGTTTGCAAGTGGGTAGAGCCTGCGGTCAATGACATCCACAAGTGTGGATTTTCCTGCACCATTTGGCCCTATGATTGCGATTCTTTCCCCGATTTCCGCTTTGATGGAAACATCTGAGAGAATGTATTTTCCGTCTCTTCTGACAAATGCGTGTTCGATGCTGAAAGCTTCCATAGCCCAATGATAATTAAAAGCCACCGTTTTTGTTAACGACTTCTGTGGATTCTTTACAGTTCAGATAAGCCATTGTTAAGTCTTCGTGAAATTTTTACTGAATTTTACTAAATCATTGACAGCTTCCATTTTTCCATTGTCTAATACAAGTATGGCTGGAATAAAGGACATTGCCAGAAACTGCGGTGTAAGTACTGCCACGGTATCCAGGGTCCTCAATGAAGATCCTACGCTTTCCGTCACCGATGCTGTCAGGAAGGCTATTGAAGCCGAAGCTCTGAAACAGGGGTATAAAACACCCCGGCAGCGTAGGAGCGGAATGTTTCACGTGATGCTCGTGCTTTCCCCTCTCGATAAGCCAGGTTTTGAAGAAGGTCTGCTGACTCTTCTTGAACCATTAGCAAAAAAGGAGGGCATTCAGCTTTCCCTTTCTCCATTTGAGAGGACCGACGGAATTATTGCACTAGGTGAGTTCTCTTCTGAGGAGATTGCCTTTTTCCAGAGAACTGCAGATAACCTCCTTTTAATAAATAATCTGGGTTCTGATTACTCCTACGACTCAATACGCATCGACTATAGCAATGCTGAAAAACAGGTTCTCGATTATTTCCTTTCAGCCGGAATCAGGAAAATCGGATACATTGGAGGTATATTCCACAGATCCTCCTCTGTCATTGGAAGACACAGGGCGGAGGAGTTCAGAAAGCTCCTTGCTGCAGATGGTCTTTTCCGCGAAGACTGGTTTGTTATGGGAACAATGGATGAGAGCTCAGGGTATTCTCTGCTGATGGAGATGGATGAGATTCCCGATGGCATCTTCATCTCTGACCCTGATACGGCAAAGGGTGTATTCAGAGCGCTTGATGAGCGCATGTCTGATGCTGTGACTATCACATATAACAACTTTTTCCCTATGAAGGTAATGCGTGGCCTTGAACTGAGGATATTCTCCTCCGATGTTTGGCGTACTGCATTGAAAATGATCAGAGAGAAAGCGAAAGGCGAGAGGGAACAGGGGCTTTGTGTCCTGTGTCCTGCCCGGCTTTCTGAAAATACAGCTTCATTGAAGCAAGGAGTCGAAAATGAAAAAGGCACTATTAGTAATCGCTGTGGCACTTATGTCGCTCAGTCTGTTTGCCCAGGGCGGTCAGGAGACAACTGTCTCTGAGTCCGGAAACACTGTTATCAAGGATCTCAACATCATGTATGTACCTTCTCGCGAACCGAGCGAGATTATCATGGTGACAGAACCTCTGAAGAACCTTCTGACAACAGAACTCGCAGCTCTTGGCTATGACGTTGAGAACGTGAATATCTCCGTAGGTACAAATTATGAGGCTGTAGGTATTGCACTCTCTGCTGGAACTGCAGATATTGCAGTTGGTATGCCTGCTAACACATACATCCTTTACGAAGATGGCTGCGATGTTATTCTCACAGCAACTCGTGATGGTCTTTCTGTAGACAGTGATGATCCAAGAGACTGGAATAATAATGAACCTACCACCGCAAGCCAGAACCAGGCTGTAGGATACCGCGCACTTATCATTGCAGGTCCTTCAGCAAAGGGACAGGAACTTGCTGCAAAGGTAAATAGCGGAGAGGCTCTTACATGGGATGATCTCAATTCTGCTAACTGGGCAGTCATGAGCTCTACAAGCTCTGCAGGTTATGTTTATCCGACAATCTGGCTTATGAACAATTATGACGGAAAGACAATCGGTGACCTGCAGCATACTGTACAGGTTGATTCCTACCCATCAGCTTTTGCACGCCTCGCTTCAGGACAGGTTGATGTTCTCTGCACATTCGCAGATGCAAGAAGGGATTATGAGGCTGACTGGACATCAACATTCGGACGCACTGCAGATATCTGGACAGAGACAGATCTTATTGGTGTAACACCGATGATCTACAACGATACTGTCTGTGTTTCCAAGACAAGCAAGACCATCACTCCGGAATTTGTTGAAGCCCTGCAGACAGCTTTCATGAACCTCAACAAGACAGAGGAAGGAAGAAATGTCATCGCAATTTACAGCCACACTGGATATCTTCCAGCTGTATCTGCAGACTATGACAACGAGAGAGTAGCACAGGAAATCATGAAGAATTCCGGCGTATAACGCGGAAGGGGAGAGGGGAAACCCTCTCCTTTTATATGGAAGAAGATGATAGTTTTCAACGATGTAACGAAGGTATACCCGAATGGAACAGTCGGGCTTAAGGATGTGAATCTCACCATCAAAGATGGGGAGTTTGTCGCTATAATAGGACTCTCTGGAGCTGGAAAGTCAACATTGATCAGGGCCATAAACAGGATGCACCCGATATCAGAAGGAACGCTCACCGTAAATGATACGGATGTGATGAAGCTCTCCGGAAAAGAGCTCAGGAAACTCCGCAGAAGCATCGGTATGATATTCCAGTCCTTCAATCTCGTGACCAGGACAAGTGTTATCCGCAATGTTCTCACAGCATTCGTTCCTGAGCTCCCTCTCTGGAGAAGAGTTCTTGGGATATTCCCGAAGAGTGCGAAACTGAAAGCTCTTGAAGCTCTGGATAAGGTTGGAATTCTTGAAAAGGCATATACGAGAGTGGACCAGCTTTCAGGCGGTCAGCAGCAGAGAGTCGCACTGGCAAGAACCCTGGCACAGAATCCATCGATAATACTCGCAGATGAACCTGTCGCATCTCTCGATCCTGTGACAGCAAAAGCGGTAATGGATGACTTCAGGAATATCAACAAGAATATGGGCATCACAGTTATTATCAACATCCATCATGTTGAACTTGCTCTTGAATACTGCGATAGGGTAATCGGAGTGAAAAGCGGACAGGTTATCTTTGACGGTCCGTCCAGGGATGTTGATAAGAAGGTACTTGCATCCATTTATGGAGATGAGAATTATGAAACAGTCTGAAAGCCTCAGGCTCTATGACCGTATATTCCGGCCAAGGACATATACGCTTGAGAATGGTAAGACAATAGAAGAGAAGCGTTCCAGAATGCCCTTCATCCTTCTGGTTCTCCTTGCGGCAACGATATTCTCCGGCGAGATAACTGGATTCAGTATTTCCACATTATTCAGCAGAATCGGATACTTTTTTGTGATGCTGGGGGATATGTTTCCACCGGATTTCGCTTATATGTCACAGGTATGGACTCCGCTTTGGGATACGATAAAGATGAGTCTTCTTGGTTCTGTTATCGGGGCTCTTCTATGCATCCCATTTGCTGTGTTTTCAAGTGAGAACCTGCTTAAGAACAAGGTCGTGACAACGGTTTTCAAATTCTTCTTTTCTGTTGTCAGAACACTGCCGACGCTTGTCGTGGCTCTCATTGCCACATATGTTTTCGGACTGGGGACTCTTGCCGGAACCGTTGCTATCGCAGTCTTCACTTTCGCATATTGTGGAAAGATCCTCTATGAACAGATTGAGACTGTTGATATGGGATCCCATGAAGCTCTGGAGGCACTTGGTATGGGTAGGCTGTCTTCCATCAGATATGCAGTATGGCCACAAGTCCTGCCATCATTCCTTTCAACAGTGCTCTTCTGTTTCGAAGGAAATGTCCGCTATGCCTCAATTTTAGGCTATGTCGGTGCTGGTGGCCTTGGCCTGATTCTCAATGAGAAAATCGGATGGAGAGAGTATCCGAGAGTGGGAATGATTCTCCTTGCGCTCTTTGTAGCTGTCGTCGTGATAGAAAGCCTGAGCTCCTGGCTCAGAAGCAAACTTACCTGAGGAGGTGGAGATGCCTGAAATCAAACTTACAGTTGCAGAGACCCTCTCCAGAGAGCCGAAGAGATGGATGGTAACGCTTTTCATAGTCCTTGTCTCTGTGCTTCTTATTGCCTGGTCCGGTAGTGCGCTTGAATCGAATTCAACAGGAGGTTCAGGTCTTGCCGTTGCCAAGGGAATCATTCTTGGAATACTTCATCCAACAACTGATATCCTCTTCACTCTGCAGAAGAATGGAGTTCCATACCTTCTTGTAGAGACAATGTGCATTGCTTTTCTGGGAACACTTGTCGGTGCTGTGATCTCAATTCCGCTTGCATTCCTCGGAGCAGGGAACATCATTCCCAAACCTATTGCCGTGATCTTCCGTGTTTTTGTAATGGCTGTCAGAACGATTCCATCATTTGTCTATGGTCTGATGTTCATCATGGTTACCGGCCCTGGTGCATTTGCAGGCCTTCTGACAATGTCTGTCTGTTCAATAGGTATGCTCTCGAAGATGTTCATTGAGACTATTGAGGATCTGGATAAAGGTATTCTTGAGTCTTTGTCCGCATCAGGCTGTACGACATTTGATAAAATCCGCTACGGTATCATTCCACAGCTTCTTCCGTCATTCTCATCAACATTGATTTACCGTTTTGACATGAACCTGAGGGATGCCACTGTTCTTGGTATTGTCGGTGCAGGCGGTATCGGTGCACCTCTCATCTTTGCGATGAATTCGTACAGATGGAATGATGTAGGTGCGATTCTGCTTGGTCTTGTGGTTCTTGTCCTCATTGTCGAATGGTTCTCGTCAAAGCTTCGCAATGCGCTTATGAGGGGATGATATGGCAGAGCTGTATTTCACCAGTGACACACATTCTTATGTCTATCCCACTGATTACATCTCAGAGGGGAGGAAGAATATGGGATATATGGCACTTTCGTCATTATTTGCAGAAGGTGCCATCATTGTGGATGGCGGAGATGTCCTTCAAGGTTCTCCGCTGATACGTTATGAGATGAAGAAAGGCTCAAGACCTTTTCTTGCAGCTGAGGCCTTCAACAGAGCAGGTCTCTCCATCTATGTTCCAGGAAACCATGATTTTAATTTCGGCTATGATGTCCTTGAATCTTTTCTCTCTTCGCTGAATGCAGAGAAGATTGCGGCAAATGTCATCGATGAGAGAGGCAGGCTGGGACTTAAGCCTTATGTTCTAAAGAGGGCGGATGATGGTCTCAGAATACTCTTTGTCGGTGTTGTCACGGATTATGTGAATATCTGGGAGAGTAAAGAGAATCTTCAGGGATTGAAAGTAATTGATTCTGTATCGTCTGCAAAGAAAGCCCTTGAAGAAGGAATGAAGCTTGAACCGGATTTTACTGTATGTGTCTATCATGGTGGATTCGGAGAGGAAGATGGGCCTGTGAAGGAGAACAGGGGCTCGGAACTTGCAGCTCTCGGTTTTGATGTCCTTCTCACAGCCCATCAGCACACTCTGATAGAGCCGAAGCATATTGGCAGTGCATTGACGCTGCAGACCGGGGCAAAAGCAATGCATGCAGCACATCTGACCTTTAATGAAAATGGCGTCATCGATGCAGAGATCATCGATGCAGATGCCTCTAAGCCGATGAAGAAGGAGATGATTGGAATAGGGGAAGAAATCGAGAAGGAGGTCCTCCTTTCCCTATCTGAGCCAATAGGAGAAATTGATGGCTGCCTTTCTGATAATTCCAAACTTGAAAGTGCAGTGCATGGTTCATCCCTTGCAGACTTTTTCAATGATGTCCAGCTTGAATTTTCCAAAGCTGATGTCTCGGCCCTTTCTCTTTTCAACGATCCTGTGTCGCTGGGGCCTGTTGTCACGCTTGGACGCTTGCTTGCTGCCTATCCCTTTGCCAATACGCTTTTGAAGCTGAAGATAAATGGGCGGATTCTCCGGGATGCCATGGAACGTTCTGCAGGTTATTTTGAGGAAGAGAATGGAATCGTGAGGATAAGTGACCGATTTGTGATACCAAAGGAAGAACACTACAACTACGATTTCTACCGTGGAGTGTCCTATTCCTTTGATATCAGCCGTGGCCTGGGCGAACGGGTTGTCCGTCTGGAGCTTAATGGGATAGATCTGCTGAAGCATCCTGAACATGAATTCACAATTGTCCTCAATAGTTACAGGGCAACCGGAACCGGCGGGTATGGCGTATACAGGAAAGCAGAAGTACTTGAACGCTACAGCCAGGATGTCCAGGATCTTTTAATTGGTTACTTCGAAAAAAACGGGAAGATAAGCATTCCTGAGAAAACGGATTTTCTGCTCATTCTCTGATGAATGCGCTTTCCAGGAAATCCTTGTCGGTGAGCAGTACGCTTTCAGAGCCAAGCTTTCTTCCAAGTGATGCAACATGCGGAAGTTCGAGCCCGGCTTTCATAAGCGTACTCTCATCCCGGAATACATCCTCCGGCTTTCCATCATCGATGACGGAACCGTTTGCCATTGCAATTACACGGGTGAAAGCTGTTGCGACAAGATCCATATCATGAAGTATTGAGACGACAAGCTTGCCTTTTTCTGCAAGTTCTCCAATGATTCTGGCAATCAGGTTCTTACCGCTATCATCCTGTGCAATCGTGGGCTCATCGAGGATTATCGCATCTGTGTCCATTGCAATCACGGAGGCCAGTGCGACCATCTTTCTCTCATGAAGATCCAGATCATATGGATTGCGGTTTTTTGCATTCTCAAGATGTACAAGGCCAAGCGCTTCTATGGCTTTCCTTTCAGCATCTTCTTTGCTCATTCCGATGTTCACAGGTCCGAACATGACTTCATCAAGCACACGTGGCTTGAATATCTGGTCATCGGGGTTCTGGAAGACATACCCAATAGAAGAGGAGAGTGCAGCTGCCGTTTTTGCCTTTGTGTCTTCTCCTTTGAAAAAGATGCTCCCTTCAGATGGTTTCAGAAGTCCTTTCATCAGCTTTGCAAGCGTTGTCTTTCCAGCTCCGTTCTGTCCGATTATTGCTGTCGGTCGTTTGTCAAAGGAAAGAGAGACGGAGTGAAGGACATTGATGCCTTCTGTATAATGAAATGAGAGGTTCTCAATACGGAATACTTCTTCAGAAGATGTTGTTCTCTCTTTTTCCCTAACATCTTTGAATGAGACTTTTCCATTCATTATCCTGACAGCTGCTTCTTCCGTTGCCGGATAGGAATTGTTCTCATCCGCAATATTCAGAGCTCTTGAAAGCCTTAATGGGGCAGGTGGAATGACACCATGCGCCTCGCTTTCTGCAAATACTTCTGAAGGGGTGCCATAGGTAACCATCTTGCCATCATCGAGTAGCAGTATCTTATCTGAATACTTTGCAATTTTATCAATCTTCTGCTCAATCATGATGACAGTGATACCATCGTTTGTGAGCTGCTCGACAACTTTGAAGACTTCCTCGGATCCTGCTGGATCTAGCTGGCTTGTAGGTTCATCAAGGATAAGAACGTCAGGCTGAAGTACAAGAATGGAGGCTATAGCAACACGTTGCATCTGCCCGCCTGAAAGATCAAATGGATTTCTGTCCCTGAACTGCGCTATTCCAAGTTTTTCGAGCATTGCATCGGCTCTTCTCCTCATCTCGTCTGACGGGATGCCGAAATTCTGCATGCCGAAACATACTTCATCGTAGACTGTGTCCTTTGCCCCTGAGAGCTGATTAAACGGATTCTGGAAGACAAGCCCCACTTTTCTTGAAAGTTCGCTTACGGGTGTTCTTGATGCATCCAGTCCGTCTACAATGACAGATCCGCCGTATGCACCTTTGTAAAACTGTGGTACAAGACCGATGATTGCACTCGATAATGTTGATTTTCCGGCACCATTACGGCCGATGACTCCCAGAAAACTGCCTTTTTCTATCTGGATGGATATGCCATCAAGTGCCAGTTTCTTTGTCTTGGGATACCTGTATTTCAGATTGTCTATTTCTATATAAGCCATGTTATGATCTTCCAGATGAATGCTAAGAACGTGGCAATTATCAAAAGGATTGTGATTGCTTTGTCGCCTTTATGTTTCTTCCATGTCCGGAGATAGCTTCTCTTTCCTTTTGCACCGAATCCTCGTACTTCAAGTGCGATTGCCCTTTCCCGCGTATTGATGAGCGAGCTTGTCACAACAGGAGTGATGAGAGGAATGAAGGCCTTCATCCTCACGCTCAGCTTTCCTTCCGTCTCCATACCTCGGCTTCTCTGGGCATCTGTGATGGTGTCCATAGTTCCCATCATCTGCGGAATGATACTGAATACCGAGGAAATTACGTAGCTGAGACGAGGCGAAAATCCATGCCTTTCCATCTCGTCTGCGATATCCTCTGGTTTTGTCGTGAGTACCAGTATAGAGAAGGATAGGAGCATGTTGATGATCACACACCCTGTTCTCAGGGCTTTAAGCAGGCCTTCTTTGTAGAACACTATTGACCCCAGTGAGAACAGAGGAGTGATGTTATCCCCATCAAAGAGGCCTTTGATGAGGAAGATTGTCGCGATGATTGTAAATGAGAAGATGATGAGTGCTCTTGCCCGTTTGAGAGACTTTCCACTGATGAGTATTGCCACATCGAGGGCAATTGCCACAGCGTAAGCCCAGAGCGTATGGAGAAAGAGCGGTATCAGAATCACCGCGGCGATATACATCAGTTTGGTGAAGGGATGAACACGGCATAACCATGTTCCGTTATCCTTATACAGGCTGATGCTTTTCACTAGTCAAGCCTCTCGACTTCATCGCTTGCGTCGTAAAGTGATGTGAGTTTGTCAGGAAGTGCCTTGAGAATCAGGAATGTGAGGATAAGAGTGATAATCTTGTCCGGCACATCGACTATGATTTCATCAAAGAGGGATGAAAGCCAGAGAGGAAGGGATGCTGCCTGAGAAGCTGCGAATACCGCATCGCCCCATACATTTCCTGTCTGTCCTCCCCAGAACACGATGTTCAGTGGAGTGGAGATTACTATTGCGACAGCTCCGGCAACGAGTGCTGTGATGATTGAGCGAGGGAAGCTCTTCATGAATCCCGCTCTTGCCATGATGCCTACAAAGAAACCGATGAAAAGGCTTGTAAGTGCATAAATGAGGGTGATTGAATCACCTGTGGTAAGACCGTAGATAAGGTTGTTCGCCGCACCGCAGATTCCTCCGATGATTGGACCGCCGAGACATGCGCCGAGACATGTTCCTATGGAATCAAGCCATAGTGGTAGCTTGAGCGCGGAAGCAAACAGCTTTCCGATGTAGTTGATACCAATACATGCTGGAATCAAAACGATAGAAGCAACATCAAATTTTGTTCTGAAAATGTCTTTTGCTGTCATTTCAGACCTCCTTCAATCCGCACAGTGCTTCGAGTGCGAGGATTATCTCATTTTCCTCTCCTTCCATGGAAAGGCGTTCATGATCCGCGTATTTCCCGACAGAAGAGGGAACATCGCTCTGGAATGCGGAAACCGTATTGAGAATTGAAGCGGCATGCACTCCTCTCAGAGAGGCGATTGTCAGTACAGTAGCTGTTTCCATGTCAGATGCCATGGCAGGAGTTGCAGCCCACTTTCTGTACAGTTCTGGATTACGGTCGCCATACATTGTATCATGGCTTCTGCATATTCCCATATGATGCGGGAAGTTCAGTTTCTCTGCATTTTCCTTCAGCTTTGTAAGGAGTGTGAAATCTGCAACAGCGGGATAGGATGTATCGATATATCCACGGCTTGTGCCATCGTCTCTGATTGCTCCTGTCACAATCACGAGATCCCCGACTTGTACATCCTCCTTCAATGATCCGGAGCTTCCTATGCGCACAATCCAGCTGACGCCCAGTTTTGCAAGCTCTTCCACAGCAATGGCAGCAGATGGTCCACCCATACCTGTGGACATGGCCAGAATCCTTCTTCCTTTGTATGTCCCGGCAATGCTGCGATACTCCCTGCTCATCCCATAGTCATCAGCTGTATCGAAGTGTTTTGCTATTCTTTCAACCCTTTTCGGATCTCCTGGAAGAATTGCCATCCTAGTGTTTATTTCATCTCCAAGCTGTATGTGAGGCATTCTTGTCATCATGTGGAATCTCCTTGCACTTATTCTAACGCAATCTGGACAAACAGGATACAATACTGTTCATGAATGATTTGATTCTTGTTATAGATATGCAGAATGTCTACGGCCGAGGAGGCGCATGGGAATGCAGCAATATGGAAAGGACAAAGGATAATATCCATAAACTGCTTTCTTCAGGTCTTGATGTAGCTTTCACTGTCTTCGATCCGCCTTCTTCTCCGCAAGGTGCCTGGAATGAATACTGCAGAGTCAATAAGGATATAAATGAGGATATTTTTGCAAATGACTTGATGTCTGATTTCAAGGACTGTCTTTCTGTTCATCCTCTTTTTCATAAAAGCACGTATTCATCACTCTCGAATCCTGAACTCCGAGCTTTAATTAGTAAATATGACAGGGTCGTCGTTACTGGCGTCGTTGCAGAGTGCTGCGTGCTGTCGACTGTAATGGCTCTGATTGACGAGGGTGTTCCGTTTGTCTATCTGCCAGATGCTGTATCAGGGCTTACGGATAAATCAGAAGAAGAGGCAAAAGCCATAGTTTCATATATGGAACCTGTTCACGGAGTCACAATGCTGACAGATGATTATCTAAAATTAATTTTTAGAGAAAATCTTTAACAAAAACATAAAATTCATTTGATTTCCTGAGAATTACGTGTAACAATGTTTTCCGTTGAAGGGAATCATGATTGACCCAGCAGATTCCCTGATGACTCTCATTATAAAAAGTGGGAACAAGGAGGTTTGCCGCTGGTTTGCTCCAGCGGTGATTTTTTTACTTTTCCTCCTTGCAAATCTCCATGCCGATGAAAATTCTGTCATCTTTTAGAAAAGAATGACAATTTCCCCGCTAGATCTCTGATGGCGGGAATGGCAGATTTCTCTTTTATATGATTCTTTCAAAGGATATAATCTTTTCCTGCTAGGAGGAGTCATGACCGAAATCAGGAAAATCGATGATAAGGTATCTGAAGCAATCATCACTTCAGGGGAATATAGGGTATCTATATATACACTTGGTGCAATTATTCACTCATTTTCGCACAAGGATAGGGATATCATCATAGGTTATGACAGCTATGAACCATATCTGACAGCTGTCGGCCATATTGCAGAGGTCGTGGGACCATATGCAAACAGAATCTGCGATGCCGAGTTCGAGATGGATGGAACTCGTTATGTTCTTGAGAAGAACAATGGCAAGAACAATCTTCATTCCGGTTCAAAGAATTTCGGAAGCAAATTCTGGAAAATTGCTGAAACTACAGATAACAGCGTGAAGCTTTCTCTGGAATCTCCGGAAGCAGGAGGTTTCCCTGGAAGCCATCATGCGGAAATCACATATACGCTTACAGAAGATGGTGCTCTTTCCCTTCATTATCGTGTAGAGAGCGAGAAAAAGTGCCCGGTCAACGTAACAAACCATGCATATTTCAATCTTAATGGAGAAGGGGATATCAAAGGACATAAGCTGATGCTTACATGTCCTGAATACCTGACTGTCGATGATGGCCTTATCCCTGTAGACAGAGTATCTGTGGAAGGAACTCCATATGATTTCCGTAGTCCGGAACTTATTGGGGCAAGGCTTGATGGCGCTTATGACAACTGTCTTGTTTTCGGAGAAGAGAAAAAGGCTGTGGTGGAAGGAAAGGATTATATTCTTGAAATGACCACGGATCTTCCGGCTGTTCAGCTTTATACAGGAATCTCCCTTTCATCAAAAGTTCCCGGAAAGAACGGTAAGATGCTGTTCCCGTATCAGGGCTTTGCTCTGGAGACGGAGTTCTTCCCAGACAGCCCCAACCGTCCGGATTTCCCGGGAGCATACACAGACTCTGACAAACCATTTGAGACCACGACTGTCTATAAGTTGATTGTAAAATAAGCAGTGTGTAGATTCTGCGAAGTACTGCTCTCTATATTGCAAGGTGTCTCTTTTGCTGATAGAAGAAAGGGTAGATGAAAAGACTTTCCGCATTGCTTCTGATATGTATCATAATGTTTTCCGCCTGTACTACAACAGGCGGAAACGTTCCTGCGCCTGTAGATCGGACAACCATGCTCATTGAGGCACTGGCTACCAGTCCTACTGGTGAGGTCGTTGAGGAAGAAAAGGAAACGATAACTCCGGCCAAGGAGATTATTAAGGAACCTTCTTCTCCTGTGAAAACAGAAGAAACTGCAGAGGAAAAGTTGCCAGAAAGCGTGGAAGAGACTGTAATTAATCCTCCTGTTGAAGTTTCAGAGCCGGAAAATGAAATCATCGTACAAGAAGCGGAACAGCCGGCTGATGTTGAGGAAGCTTCTGATGCTGAAGTGCCTCTTGTGATACCATTTGAAGAAGCAAAAGAGGATGAGATTGCCACTTCTCCATCTCCGGATGAAAACGCTGATATAATTCCAGTCTCCGGTGAGAGCGGGGATGCTGAACCGATACTCTATCCTGTAGCGCCATCCAGCAGGCCTTCTATCAATATGGCAGAAGATAACATGGCTCCCTGGATGATTTCCCTGATGATCATCCTTGTTGTCATCATGGTTCTCTATACAGCATCCTCTGCTATCCGCAATGCGTATAAAGCACCGCTTAACAGATTTGTCGCTGTTGCAATTGCATTGTTGCTGACAGCTCTCTCGTGGGTGCTTTCATATATTATTTTGGGACCATCTCTCCTGTATCTGGCTTATCTTGTGCTTCTTGGGACATATTTTGTTCTTCGTTCCACAAAACGTTCAGATCATGAATAATCAGAGGGCATTCTCAATTCTCTGAATCATTTCAAGTTTTTTCAGAAGTTGTGTCCTGTAAAAGAACAGGTCCAGGGCAGCAATTGCCGCGCCTTCTCTTGTTCCATTTTCACCAGAAAGAGATCTGTAAACCGTAACGCCTCTGTCCGGTGGTAGCAGTGCTGTCACGAGATTCTGAAGATATGCATATGCAGAGTCCGGAAGCGCAGACAAGTCCCCTGTGATCATCACATCACTTGCCGCTGTTGCCTGTACAGCTTCTGACAGTGCCATGGCAATTGGTCTCAGCGCCTCCTTGATTGATGCAGCATAACTTGGATTCCTGACAAGATCCCTGATAGATGGCGCACCGGTTCTCTCCATCAGTGTCCTGCCGGAAGCAGCAACCTCAAGGCAGCCTTTTCCGCCACAGTAACAGGCTCCATCCTTCTGTGCCTTTATGTGAGCAAGTGTCGGAATGTGCATGAGCTCTTCTCTCTGCAGTGCCGCATCGAAACTCTCTGACCAGGAGAGGAATAGAAAGCCTTCCATATTCTTCGTCTTATATATCTCAGCGGAAGCTTCTGCAATTGCCCTCGGGATTGTTATCAGGGGACGGGGAAAATAAGATGTGTCAAAGTCAGTGTCGGTGGTAATAACGGCACTTCCGAAGATCTTCACATTCTCTCCGCTTCTCATTCTCTCTATGGCTTTTTTTATATTTGCCGCAGTCTCATCATTTTTCGGGAAGCGTTCAAATCGTAGTACGTTGCCTACAGTATCTGAAACAGAGATAGAAATGGAGCGTGTTCTTATGTCAAAAGCAAAGACGCGACCAGCAGATTTGTTTATTGAAATAAGTGTTCCTGGACGTCCTGCTTGTGAAGTGTCCTTCTTTCCTTCTGTGACCAGACCTTCCGCGATCATGTCCTGTATCATGTCACCGATTGAAACCTTGTTGATGCCAAGGCGTCTGGAAAGCTCTGCGCGTGAGCATTCTCCAGTCCTTAATTCTGAAAGAACCTTGAGCCTGTTAATGGCTCTTGCGTTATCCGGTCGTGAGAAATCCATACCGTAATTGTATACGCCTAATGGCTGTTTTTCCATTGCCGATTGCTGTCTGTGTTAGTATCTTCCATTCTGGAACCCTAGGAGGGAAGTATGTCCAGCAGAAAATTTAAGACAGAGGTTGCTGATCTCCTGCACCTCATCATACATTCACTATATTCAAATAAGGAGATATTCCTGCGTGAGCTCATCTCCAACGCATCGGATGCTATCGACAAGCTCAGGTACCTTTCACTTACTGATGAAAAACTGAAAGGGTATTCTTTTGAACCTCGTATTGATATCAGCTTCACGGAAGAAGGCGGAAGAACTCTTACAATCAAGGATAACGGTATCGGAATGAATGAGGCTGATCTCAATGATAATCTCGGTACTATAGCATCTTCAGGTACAAGAAAATTCCTTGCATCGCTGACTGAGGATCAGAAGAAGGATTCAAACCTCATCGGACAGTTCGGTGTCGGATTCTATTCTGCTTTCATGGTTGCGAAGAAAATTACAGTTATTTCCAGAAAAGCCGGAGAGGATGGTGCCTGGAAATGGGAGTCCGACGGAGAGTCATCATATTCAATTGAACCCGCAGAGCGCAGTGAGCAGGGCTCTACTATCATTCTCACACTTAATGAAGAAGGTGAGGAGTATGCAAATCGCTGGTCTCTTGAAAACCTGATTAAGAAATATTCTGATAATATCGCTTATCCTATCTACCTCGAGTATGATCAGGTTCACTATGACAACGATAAGAAAGACGAGAAGGGAGAACCTCTGAAGACAAAGGAGCATAAGGTTGAGCAGATCAACAGTGCTTCTGCTCTCTGGAAGAGGCCTAAATCATCGCTGAAAGATGAGGACTACAAGGAATTCTACAAGAACTCATTCTATGATTCCGATGATCCGCTTTTCTATATTCATACACAGGCAGAGGGCGCTACAGAGTATACGACACTCTTCTATATCCCTGCAAAGGCTCCTTTCGATATGTACTATGCAGACTATCGTCCAGGTGTGAAGCTCTATGTGAAGAGAGTCTACATCACTGATGATGAGAAGGATCTGCTTCCGACTTATCTCAGATTCGTTCGTGGAGTCATTGACAGCGAGGATCTTCCTCTCAACGTTTCCAGGGAGATTCTGCAGGAAAACAGGGTGATGGCTTCAATCAGAAGTGCATCTGTGAAGAAACTTCTCGGCGAATTCAAGAAGATCAGTGAGAATAATCCTGAGCTTTATGCGAAATTCATTGCTGAATACAACAGACCGCTTAAGGAAGGTCTGTACTCCGATTACTCCAATAGGGACACTCTTCTTGATCTGGTCCGTTATAAGAGCAGTACTGAGGATGGATATGTGTCTCTCAAAGAGTACAAGTCAAGAATGAAGGATGGCCAGAAGGCAATCTACTACATCTCTGGTGGCAAAGAGGATGTGCTCCGTACATCTCCTCTTGTGGCCGCATATCGTGAGAAAGGCTATGAAGTTCTGATCATGTGTGATGATATCGATGATATCGTTGTCTCCACAATCGGAGAGTATGACAAGACTCCGCTCAGGGCCATCAACAAAGCTGGTGCCCTTGATGATCTCAAGAGCGACGAGGATAAGGCCAAGGAAGAGGAGAAGAAGCCTGTTGCAGAGAAGATTAAGAAGGCGCTTGGAGATAAGGTAAAGGATGTTGTTATTTCTTCCCGCCTTACGGATTCTCCTGCTGCAGTCATCCTTGGAGATGATGATCCATCGGTGCAGATGCAGCGCCTCATGAAGCAGATGGGCGGAGAGATTCCAGAGGTTAAGCCTCTTCTGGAAATCAATCCAGATTCTGCTGTAATTGCAAGAATCGAGAATAGCGATGATGAGGAGTTTGTAAAGGCTCTCAGTACTGTTGTCCTCGATCAGGCATTGCTTCAGGAGGGTGTGATGCCTTCTGATATCAAGGCATTCACAGAAAATCTTACGAAACTTCTTTCCTGATTATTTCTTATCCAGTCCGATAAGAAAGATTTCAAATGAATCATCGCGCGAAGCCTTCGGTTTGAAGGCTTTCGCTTTCTGGAAAATAGTACGCATTTTCTTCAGTATTTCCTGTTCTCCACCACCCTGGAATATCTTAATCACCATGTTGCCGTGGGTTTTCAGCTGTTCTTCCGCCAGGAATACGACCTGTTCGGCAAGATATTCAGAACGCGTTGTATCAACAATCCTGTTTCCCGTTGTCATTGGAGCGGCATCTGAGATGATGGCATCATATGGGCCTTCCTCAACGAGCTTGGCCCTTATTTCCTTTGAAAAGGCATCTCCTGTGAACTCTATGACGGTCGGTGGAATGGGATCAAGGGCAAGAGGATTCAGATCCACTGAAACAATCTTTCCTTTTCCTTTTATAAGCTCTCTATGGGTATAAAGTGTCCAGGATCCAGGAGCAGCTCCTACGTCGAGTACGGAATCTCCCGGTTTTATCAGCCTTTGTGTGGCATTTATCTCCTCAAGTTTGTAGACGGATCTTGCCGGGTACCCTTCTTTATGTGCTCTCTGTGTATAAGAATCTGCTTTGTCTCTGCGTGAATTTGCCATAGCGTGAGTCTATACATAGAAAAACGATTGGTCAAACCTGTGCATTCTGTGAAGAAATAGCTTGCTTAAAAATAAAAAACCGCCGGACAGCATATTGGGGTGGGAGAGAGCTGTCCGGCGTTAGTTTTTTTCACACGTTGCAAGGAGGTATGAAAAACTGTTGCTCTGTATTATTCTTTTAGCAAATTCCGTGCCAAAACAGTCAAAAACAAGGTTGAATTGTTGGTAAATGCAAAGACGCCCATAAACAGGCGTCTTTGATACACTAAAAAGGAGGTTTGTTGAAAAAACTGTTTGCTCTAAAAGTTATATAGCAAAATCCGTGCCAACTTTTTATGTGATTTAACGCGTCTATTTCAAGTTTATTGGAAAACATGTGTGAAAAATTTACACACTATGTGCATATTTTTCTCATATTGACCGCGATTTCATCTTTGATTACTTTCCAAAAATGAACAGTATCATAAACAGGAGATTCCGTTATACATATTCTAATGCGGCCACAATCATCATTATTGTGAACTGTCTTGTCTTTCTTGTTTCCTATCTTATTTCACCTGCACTGACGTATTATCTTGCGATGGTACCTTCAGCTATTGTCTACGGCCATTATTACTGGCAATTCGTGACATATATGTTTGTGCATGGCGGAATATGGCATCTCTTTTCCAATATGCTGGGTCTCTTCATATTCGGGACAGCTGTTGAAAGATCCGTTGGAACGAGAGAGTTTGTACTTTTCTATTTCCTAACGGGAATACTTTCAGGAATAGCTAGTTTCCTTGTATATCTTTTTACAGGCACTAATGCAATTCTCCTTGGAGCTTCCGGTGCACTTTATGCCGTAATGCTGCTCTTCTCGGTTATCTATCCAAGAGCTATGATATACCTTTTTGGTGTTTTCCCTGTCCGCGCCCCTGTTCTTGTGCTTCTTTATTTCTGCATAGAGCTTTTCAGCCAGATGGGTTCTTACATGGGAACAGTTGCACATATGACCCATCTTTTTGGCCTTTTTTTTGCTTATCTGTATGTGGTAATCAGAATGAGGATCCGGCCATTCAGGGTGTGGTTCTCATGACAAACCGTATTCATCCCTGATCTCTGCGTATCTTCTCTTGATTACATCATAGATGAGCCTGAGTCTCTTTTCGTGATGGATGAATGCGCTCTTCATGGCATTGAGCGTTATTTTTTCCATATCACGTATGTCCAGGCCATATTCCATGGAGGCTATCATGAACTCCTTAGAGAGGCTTGTGCCGCTCATCAGCCTGTTGTCTGTGGAGAGAAATACACGGAAATGATTGCGGAAGAAAATGGGGAAGGGATGATCCTTGTAACTCTTGGAAGCACCTGTTCCGACATTGCTTGTAAGGCACATTTCAAGTGGAATTCTTTTGTCCAGGACAAAGTGCGCAAGGCTTCCCATTTTCATTATTTTTCCATCTTTGATGGTCATGTCCTCTGTCAGTCTTGTCCCATGTCCTATTCTATGGGCTCCGCAGATCTGGATAGCCTGCCAGATTGATTCAAGACCAAATGCCTCACCGGCATGAATCGTGATGTTGAAATTCTGTGCACGTATGAATTCGAATGCCTTGATATGCTTCTTTGCAGGATTTCCAGATTCATCGCCAGCTAGGTCAAAGCCGACAACTCCGCGCTCGGAGAATGCTACAGCAAGCTCTGCTGTCCGGAGGGATATCTCAGGGCTCTGATCCCTCATTGCAGAAAGAATGAGGCCGAATTCCACGCCAGTCTTCTTCCTGCCTTCCTGCATGCCTTCAATAACTGCTGTGACGACTTCATCCATTGAAAGCCCTTCTTTTGTATGAAGAATCGGAGCGAAGCGGATTTCCGCGTAAACAACCCCATCTTCTGCCAGATCCTCAATTTCTTCCCGGGCGATGCGTCTGAGGCTTTCCTTGTCCTGCATTAAAGCAGTCGTAATTGAAAATGACTGGAGATAAAGACTCAGGGATTTCTCTTCCGAACCCTTAGAGAACCATTTGGCAAGTTCTTCCGGATCGTATGATGGAAGCGCCATTCCTTTCTTCATCGCCAGCTCAATCACTGTTTCTGGACGTACAGATCCGTCCAGGTGTTCATGGAGTTCAACCTTTGGTGCTTTCCTGATGATTTCCTCACTTAGCATATTGTGATTGTACACTGCATTATCGCGATAATGCAAAGAAAACGGGCAAGAATCCAGATATTTTTAGAAATATGTGCCTAACTTTTTGAATGAAAGCAACTTATATTCAACAAAACATGACTTTTTCTCTTTACAACATGGATTTTTAAAGACATTATCATAATTACCATTGCTTGGAGGATTATAAAAATGGCAAAGACTTCTGAAACTATTAACAAAAAGCTCCTCGCTGCTGCTATCAGCGCAACGAAGGCTAGGGATATCAAAGATCTTCTCGATAAGGGCGCTGATATCAATGCTCATAACGAGTGGGGACTCACACCAGTGATGCTCGCAGCTCAGTATAATCATTCAGTTGCTGTACTCAAGGCTCTCATTGAAGCTGGTGCAGATATTCATGAGGCTGAGCCAAAGTACAGGTCAAACGCACTCCACCTTGCTGCTAACAGCTCAAAGAACCCAAAGATCATTGAGGCTCTTCTTGATGCCGGTGCTAACATCGATGCAAGAAACTATCTTGGTGAGACAGCACTGATCATGGCAGTGAACAGCAATGACGAGACAAAGATCACAACTCAGCTTATCAAGTCAGGTGCAGATATCAATGCCCGCGACTATCAGGGCCACTCTGTTCTTGATTATGCAAAGAATGCAAAGAAGACATATATCATCAATCTTCTCAAGGACAAGGGAGCTGTATGAGCTCCAGATGACACGGAGATGAAACTGCCAGGGCTTATGCCTATGGCAGTTTTTTTTGTGTAACGAAAACCTCCGCATTGTGCGGAGGTTCCTGAAAGCTTTAGCTATACATAAGACAAAGCCCATTCTACTATCGAAGGTGCGACTGCCAGGAAGCACCGAAGATAAGGAGAATGGGAATGGATAGTGAGAGTCTAGCTCATACGAAATGGAACTGCAAATACCACATAGTGTTCGCGCCTAAGTACAGGAGGCAGGTGATCTATGGCCGCCTGAGGACAGAGATAGGCAAGATACTGAGGGAGCTGTGCAAGAGGAAGGGAATAGAGCTCCTGGAGGCAGAGGCCTGCCCTGACCATATACACATGCTGGTATCGATACCGCCGAAGTATAGCGTGGCAAGCGTGATGGGGTACCTGAAGGGGAAGAGCAGCCTGATGATATTCGACAGGTTCGCGAACCTTAAATACAAGTACGGGAACAGGGAGTTCTGGTGCCGAGGATACTATGTCGATACAGTGGGACGGAACAAGGCTGCGATAGAGAAGTACATCAGGAACCAGCTGGTGGAAGATAGGAATGAGGAGCAGCTAGTGATGAAGGAGCTGTTTGACCCGTTTACGGGTGAGCCTGCAAAAAAGGACAAGTAGCAGCTGGATAGGATCCGGTGATCAAGTAGAGACGTCGGATAGGGGGATAGACGGGAAGCTGCTTTAGCAGCTGTCCGGGAAGGTGTGCAACTGGCAGTCTGTTTCAGGGCACGTATCAGCGCTTGCCGGTGACATGCCCTTATAGGGCTTGATCAAACCACCGGCTGGGCCGGTGGTCATGATTGTAATTAAAAAGATGCTCCCAGACCTTTGTGGAATGGGAGCTTGTTTTCATTTAGCTGTTGAGTGTTCTGTCATCAGCCCGTTTTACCATCTCGTGCTGCCAGTCAAGAAGAGCATCGTGGAGCTTCTTGTCGTTGCCTTTGATGTCCACCATTGTCCTGATTACAGGTTCTGTCCTTGATTTTGATAACCACAGATAACCTATGGCTTTGTCCTTGTCATCGTAGAACTGTACCTTGAGTCCTCCTGTTGAGTCCGGAGCCCTGTGGTCCTTGCCGATGCCGATCTCTTCTTCAGAACCTTCATACTGCCTTACTTCCCATCTGGAGAATCCTTCTGGCATTCTTCCGTTTCCTTCGTATTGCAGAATGTCCTCATATGCATCCTTGAGCTTGTTGTAATCCGTACTCTGAATGTGCATTACTGCGTCTGATGAGAACGCTGATGTTGTGATGTATTTAGGAAGGGCAGAGATTACAGAATGAAGCGAAGGTTTATCGTCAGCTTTCTTTCCCAGTCTTTCCATCACGAACTGATACAGTCCCTCAACAGACCAGAGCTTGGCAAATGTCATCAGGGAATTCATCGGATCCCTGACTTTTGCAGGATAAGTTATATTACCGCCATTGCTTCCTTCTCCACAGACGCGGCATGTATAACCCACTGCTCTCAGTTTTTCGGAAAGTGAAACAACATTTGCTTCCCCGATATCTGAACGGAAGACTTCTGCTCCCAGCTTCGTTGCAATGTCATCAATAAGAAGAGATGTCGGGCCATTCACTGCAATTGCGATTTTCTTCTTGCCTCTCATTGAGTCATATGAGAGTTCAATTAAGGCAACTAGGGCAAAAACAGTCTGTGCGCTGAGGATATGGGCTTTGCCATGCTTGTCTGTATATACGAAATTTCCTCTGTCTCCATCATTATCTGGCATATAGCCGAGGACGAAGGATTCATCCTTTTTGTACTGACTTTCCAGCTCCTTCCTCACATATTCCAGATTTTCACCTTCCGGAACGATTGCATGAGCTATTTCACCAGGTTCTGAGTTTATCATCCAGAGTTTTGCATCATGCTTTCTCAGAAACTGCTTGTCGATAGAGGCTGCACGGGCAGATCCATTGAAATCTATCGCAATACCAAACGGTAATGAAAAAGGCTCGCTTGTTTTTGCTGTCCTGATTACAAATGAGCGATATGTCTCAAGTGCATTCCTCTTTGCTGTATTGTGCCCTCTGAGAACATTGCAGAGACCTTCGCCACTTGCCCCTAGTATAAGCTTTCTGAGATTCTCAGCAGCGCCTTCTGTTTCGATCATTTCTTTAAGATGCGGGATGACTTTGTCGATTTCCTCTTTGCTTAGGACTCCGCCATTCACACCGAATTTATATCCGTTGTGCCCGATTGGATTGTGGGAGGCTGAGATATAGAAGAAACCATCATATCTGTGAGATGCTGCCATGATTTCCGGAGCGGAAGAGATTCCTATGTCATCGAGTAGCGCTCCTTTTGCGATGAAAGCTCTTCTTACAGCTGCAGACAGAAGCCTTCCTGTAGGTCTTGCATCCTGTCCCATGATAATCCTTGGCGATTCCATTTTCAGATAATCAAAGAAAGCTGCGGCTGCAGCTACTGCAATCAGCAGCATTTCTTCGCTAACGTTTTCTCTTCTATCTTCCTCATCTCCGCTTTCTGCCATTACAGCTCGCCAGCCGGATGCAGAGAGTATGCATTTCGATAATGTTGTTTTGAGACTTTCATCGGTTGCTTTTCCGTAGAGAAGGGTAGAGTCCGTATCTTCAATGAAAAGACCGGCGTTTTTATCATAATACTTCATTTATTTGGCTCCTTTTCCTTTGATTATATTCCGTAATACACATATTGTGAAAAAGAAAGAGACTACCTCGGAATTCCTCTGGTAGTCTCCTGCTTTTTGTAATAAGAATCTTATTCGAGATCTTTTTCTACAATGTTGGCATCGATTTCTGCCATTTCCCTGGCAATCTCTGCCTTGATTTCCTCGGCGATATCGGAGATGTCGTAACTTGTCTCTTCGCCTGTGCTTCTGAGTTTAACCTCAACCTTTCCATCCTTGAGACTGCGGTTTCCAAGTGTGATCCTGATTGGTACTCCAATTAAATCTGCATCTGCGAACTTGACACCAGCTGTCTCTTTCCTGTCATCGTAAAGGACCTCGATTCCAGCTTTTGTGAGTTCCTCGTAAATTGATTCTGCAACTGCTGTATCTTTTACGAGTGATACGAGATGTACCTGGTATGGTGATACGGACATTGGAAGCTTCAGTCCGCCTTCGTCGTTGTATTCCTCTGCCAGACATGCAAGAAGTCTTCCAACACCTATTCCATAAGATCCCATTACTACAGGAATCTGCTTTCCTTCTTCATCCTGATACGTTGCATTCATGGATTCGGAGTATCTTGTTCCCAGCTGGAAGATATTGCCGATCTCCACACCCTTTGATGCCTTCAGAGGCTTGCCGCAGTGTGGACAGAGAGCTCCTTCGCGTGCTGATGCGATATCAGCAACAATGCCGGTATAGTCCCTTCCATAATTTGTATTGAGATAGTGGTATCCTGTTTCGTTTGCACCAGCAACAAGGTTGTTTGATTCAGCTACAGTGTCATCGACAACTGTGATGATCTCCCCGGTTGCTCCAATTGGGGAAGCAAAGCCAGGAACCATGCCATGAGCTTCGATTTCCTCAGGACGTGCCGGGCGGAGGGAATTTGCCTTCACTGCATTGGAAAGCTTGGATTCTTCCACTTCCAGGTCTCCCCTGACGAGTGCGACAATAAGCTTGTCCTCTTCCTCTCCATTCTTGTCATTGATGAATGAACCGACCATGAATACGCATTTTGCAGTCTTCTTTGCATCAATTTTAAGGTATTCAGCGAGAGCTTCGATGGTTTTTGCCTCAGGTGTCTCCACCTTCTCAATAGGCTTCATCTCCTCCTTGAGATACTCTTTCTTCATCTTTGCAACCTGTCTGTTTGCTGTGTATCCGCATTCAGGGCAGAGAATGATGGTATCTTCGCCGATTGGAGAGAGATACATATACTCATGAGAAACCTTTCCTCCCATCATTCCTGTATCAGCGGCTACTGCAACACAAGGAAGTGCACAGCGCGAATAAATTCTGAAATATGCCTTGTAATGTGCAGCATACTGCTTCTGCAGTCCCTCATAGTCCTTATCGAAGGTATAGGAATCAAGCATCGTGAATTCACGCACACGGATAAGACCAGCCCTCGGTCTTGGATCATCTCTCCACTTTGTCTGAATGTGATAGACGAGCAATGGCAGACGCTTATATGAATCAATGAGATTTCTTGCAAGATCCGTTACAGCTTCCTCGTGTGTCATGGCAAGAACCATGTCGCGGTTGTTGCGGTCCTTGAAACGTCCCATTTCCTTATCGATGGAGTAGAATCTTCCAGTTTCCTTCCAGATATCTGCAGGGTTTACGACAGGCATCAAAAGCTCTTCAGCCCCGATTCTATCCATTTCTTCCCTGATTATTGTCTCGATTTTCTGGGTCGCCCTGAACCCAAGCGGCAGGAGGGAGAAGATTCCTGCACCCATCTGTCTGATATACCCAGCCCTTAAAAGGTATTCGTATCCTTTTGTATCTGCTCCGCTCGGTGCTTCCCTGAGCGTCTTGGAAAACATTTTGGACATTCTCATGGTTGATATCTCCTAAACATTCCGGATTATATGGATAAGAATGAAATGGGGCAATATATAACCTTTGTACCTATATATTATGTGTTTTGAATCTGCTTGCCTTTCGTTGTTCTTATAATTGATGAATTAAAATAATTTAGAAAATTTATTAAATCTTTTCTAAAAAATTTAGTTGACATATTAAAATTTAGCACTAATCTTTAATCAAGATTTAATTGGAAAGTGCTGCTATGAAAAAGATACTTGTTATTGGAAGTTCAAATGTTGATGTTTCAATCAGGGCTACCTCGATTCCAAAAGCTGGAGAGACTGTTAAGGGACTATCTGTATCGCTGAATGCTGGTGGAAAAGGAGCAAATCAGGCAGTTGCCTGTAGCCGTTTAGGTGGAAATACAGGGTTTATCACAGTGCTTGGAAGCGAGGGAAGCTCTTCTCTTCTTCCGATGTTCCATGAATCTGGTATTGACTGTCGTGGTATAGATGTTCTTGATGGCAAACAGACAGGAACTGCATATATAACAGTTGATAATGATGGTAAGAATACCATCGTCGTGATTCCTGGTACAAATTATGATTGTAGTGCTGACTATATAAAATCAAAGGATTATCTAATTCAGGAATCTGATATAATTGTATTGCAGCTTGAAATTCCAGAAGAAGCTGTCGATTATGCAATTAAACGCAGTGCTGAACTTGGAAAGACTGTCATTCTAAATCCAGCTCCTGCTCCAGCTTCCCTTAATCCAGACTGGTTGTCCAAAATAGATTATCTTACTCCCAATGAAACTGAACTTGAGAAAATTTCAGGAATGTCTGTTTCCTCCGTTCAAGAGGCAAAAATTGCTGCCCAGTCTCTCATTTCAAAGGGTGTGAAAAATGTGATTGCAACTTTGGGGGGCGGAGGTGCACTGCTTGTTAGTTCTTCGTGTTCTGAACAATTCACACCACCTGATATAAAAGTTGTTGATACAACAGCAGCCGGTGACACCTTCAACGGTGCTGTGGTTGTATATCTTGCTGAAGGTAAGGATATTTCAGAGGCTATTGTTTTTGCAAATGCCGCAGCAACATTATCTGTATCAAGAAAGGGTGCTCAGGAATCAATTCCTTCTAGAGAAGAAACCGAGAAGTTCCTTGCCTCATTGGCAAAAGAGGGGGCTATATGAAAAAGAGCGGAATTCTGAATAGCCGGCTTGAATATGGGCTTACAAAACTGGGGCACACACAGCGCATTGCTATATGTGATGCTGGAATGCCTTTGCCATTCGATGCTGACGTTATCGATCTGGCATTTATTCCTGGTGTGCCATCTTTTATCCAGGTTCTGGAAGCAATTGCTGTTGAGCTAAAAATCGAAAGCTACTGGATTGCTCAGGAAACCAGTAAAGCAAATCCTGCCATAAAAAAGGAAATGGAACGTGTTCTTTGCGATCTTCCTTTTCAGGAAGTTCCTCACGAAGAGCTCAAGAAGATAACAAATGAATCTCAGCTTTTTGTGCGTACCGGAGAATGTTCGTCATTTGCTAATGTCGTGCTTGTTTGCGGTGTGACGTTCTGAATTAACAAAAGGAGGAAAATAATGGGAAAAACTATGTTGGCAGCTGTTTTTGAGAAAGCCGGATGTTTTGACGTAAAAGAACATCCAATTCCGGAACTTATTAATGATGATGATATTATAGTGCAGGTAGATGCTGTGAGCATCTGCGGTACTGATGTTCATATAACAGCTGTTCCTCCCCGATATGAAGCAACAGAAGGAACAATCCTTGGTCATGAAATTTGCGGTACGGTTGTGGAAAAGGGGAGCCGTGTTTCTCATTTAGATATTGGGGATAGGATAGTAGTCAATCCTAATAACTACTGTGGCAATTGTGTTTATTGTCGGAAGAATCTACCTAATGAATGTGAACATATAGAAGCACTTGGCATTGATTATGATGGTGGATTTGCAAAATATGTCAGAATCAACTCTAAAGTTGCATATAAGATATCAAAAGATGTAGATGTCTGTGTTGCTTCATGTGCAGAGCCTCTTGCCTGCGCAATCAATGGTTTGAATAAAGTAAGTGTATCTCCTTCTGATGCTGTTGTGATAATCGGATCTGGACCAATTGGTCTGATGATTGCAATGCTCCTTAAAGCTTCTGGAGCAACTAAAATTTATATTCTCGAAACGTCTGATTATAGAAATCAGTTTGCTAAAAATCTAAAACTTGGAACAGTTCTCAATCCTCTTAAGGATGACGTTCGCTCCATAATTTATGCAGATACAGAAATTGGAGCTGATTTGGTTTTTGACGTTACTGGATCTCAGTTCAGCTCTTCTGTTGATTATGTTCGGAAAGGAGGTTCTGTTGTCCTTTTCGGAGTTAACAAGCTTGCACATGCGGAGATAAAGCAAAGCGAAATAACCACGAAGGAACTCAAGGTTTTCGGAACATGGCTTGCGAATGCAACATTCCCGACAGCTGTAAGGGTTATTGAGGATGGCCGTATCAATATTGGTTCTCTTATTACAGATGTGATTCCCCTCACAGATATAAAGAGTGGAATTGAGAAACTTGCAAAAGGCCAGGCAGTGAAAGTCATTGTGAAGCCGTGAAAATCAGGAGGCATTTCTATGAGGAAAATAAAGATTGGGGTTCTTGGATGTGGTCAAATCGCGCAGATAATGCATCTTCCATATCTTAGCGCTTCTGATGAATTCAGTATTTATGCATTATGCGATGTTTCCGTAGAGTTGATGAGAGCTGTAGGTTTTGAATATGGGGTTCCGGAAGAACGGCAGTATGCAGATTTCAATCAAATGCTTTCCAATTCGGATATTGAAGCTGTTCTGATTTGTTCAAAGGAACACTTTACACCAGTCATCGCAGCTGCAAAAGCACATAAGCATATTTTTGTTGAAAAGCCATTTGGTTTTTCTCTTGCTCAGGCTGAAGAGATGGTCAGAACTGCGGATGAGAATCATGTGAAACTAATGGTTGGATATATGAAGGTTTATGATTCTGGTTTCGAATTCGTCAAGAGAAAAATCCAGGAAATGAACAATATAAGTCTAGTCCGTGTACATGATTTCGGAGGTTCTTTTGCTTATACCAGGGATGTTTTCGATATCAAGAAAGGTAATGATGTTGATCCCGCTTTCTTTGATAAAGGAAAAGCTGAAAATAACCAGATGATGCTTGATGGAATAGGAGAGGAAAACAAAGAATTCCTGCCTGCCTATAGCCTTCTCCTTGGTGTGTCCTCTCATGATCTCGTATTACTTCGTCATGCATTTGGAAATGATGCAGAAGTCCTTTTTACAAGTGTCCATAATGGAAGTTTTGTTTCATCGGTAATCCGGTTCGGCGATGTTGAGTGTATCTTTGAAAGTGGCTTAGTTATGAAAAGAGCTATATGGGATGAAAATTTCTCTGTTTATTCAGATGATGTGAATCTCCGTATTGATTTTCCCTGGCCATATTTGAAGAATGCGCCATCTGTTGTACATGTCAGTGAAAATTACGGTGAAAGCAGTATGCCATGTGAAACAAAGATAAGTACATCTTTTTCTGAGGCATATCGTAATGAAATTCATCATTTCTATGATTGCATCATCAATGATAAAGAACCGATTACTAGCGGTAGGGATGCTGTAAATGATTTGAAATTGATGCGTGACATTATTGCAGCTGCAAGGAGATGATAATGAGTGAGACAACCGCGATAATCCTTGTATTCATTACATCATTTCTTTGGGGTACATGGCTACAGGCGAGAAAATATACAGGGACATTCCCTCTGACTTCGTTCATGGTTTGGCTTTATTTTGCTTCAATGGTTCTCGTTTTGGTTTTTGCTGCAGTCTATGGAATATTTGTACCGTCAGACATCCTGGGAGAAATTGTTTCTGATCCATATCGTGCATTTGCTGTCATACTTTGTGGTGCTGGTTTAGCAATTGGTATGTACATCCAGATGAATGTCATTGATCGGGTTGGCCTTATACTTGCCAATTCTGTAAGTGCGACGTTTGGAGTGATTCTTGGAACTTTATTAACTGTATGTCTTGGTGGTATTCCAGAGAATGTTTCCATGACTGTTGTCTGGCTGAGTGTTGTTATTCTTATTCTTGCAACGTTTCTTTGCCAGTATTCAGGGAAAATGCGTGATACTGATTTGCAGCGAAAATCTGTAAGACCAGAAAAGACGCAGGATACAAAGGCTGTTTTCCTTCTTATATTGAGTTCTATCCTGATAACAGCTTACCCCCTTGGAATGTCTATAGGAGTTAAGACTGTTTCTTCCGGCGTAGGTTTTTCTTCCATTGCATGTATTTCACTCCTCTCAATTGGATCATTCCTTGGTGTGTTTGCTTTCTGTGCATTCCCTATGACAAAGAACAAGGAATGGGGGACTCTTGTAAGCCGTCAATATAAAAAGGAAATTGCAATCTCCTGCCTTTGTGGTGTCTGTCATTATGGAGGCAACCTGATACATGTATTCACTGCCTCTGTTCTGAGTACTGCTATTTCCTGGCTGCTCGGCAGACTTGGAAATATGTGGACATATCTTTGGGGACTTTATCACAAAGAATACAAGGGAGCATCAAGAAAAACTTACACAATGCTTTTCTGTGGAATCGGTGTGTATATCGTTGGGATTGTTTTATTAGCTCAGAGCTTCTATAGCTGACGGGGGTTTCGATATGACTATAGGTAAAACCAAAAGACTGTCCAGTTCTCGTCTTTTCGGATATTGGATGTGTCTGCCAGCTCTTATTCTTTTCACAATCTTTGTAATCTATCCTCTCTTCAAAGGATTTTATATCAGTTTGAACCAGTGGGATGGATTCAGTTCCATGAAATGGAATGGCCTGAAGAACTATGGTTTTGTTTTTGAGGATCCTGTATTCTGGCAGGCTCTTAAAAATACATTCATTTATGCGATTGTATCCCCTGTTTTGAAAAATGTAGTAGGACTCATTGTTGCACTTATATTTGTCCAGCCAATTTTCGGAAGCTATTTCTTCCGTGTTTGTACATACATTCCTTATACATTCTCATATGTAATCGTTGGTGTTCTTTTTGGCTGGATATATAACCCGACATTTGGACTTTTGAACAACTTTCTTACTGCAATCGGAGCAGAGGAACTGATTCGAGGATGGCTTAGTGATCCGGATATTGCATTGTTTTCTGTGATAATGGTTGATGTCTGGAAATGTATGGGTTTCCATGGCGTGCTCTTCATGGCCGGTCTTAATGCCATCCCGCAGGATCTTTATGAAGCTGCGGATATTGATGGGGCAGGTACACTCAAGAAGTTCTGGCATATAACATTGCCTCAGCTAAACAGTACTCTTGTAACAGGATTCCTTTTGGCAATGACTGGTGCCTTCGTCAATAACTATGATGTCGTGAATGTTATGACAGGTGGCGGTCCTTTCCATTCTACAGAAGTTGCTATCTATACGATTATGACAACTGCCTTCCGCTATTCAAATATGGGCAAGGCTAATGCAATGAGCACAATTCTGGTCATTTTCGTTGCGATTGTAGGATTCATACAGCTTAAAGTTATGACTCGTGATGAGAACTATGAATGAGAGGTTTAGGCTATGAAGAACTATGCATTCAGAAAAGTTATGTTCCGTATTTTCCTGTATCTGCTTATGGCATTCTTCCTCATCCTGACTCTTTATCCGATTTTCTGGATGTTGTCTGGATCGCTGAAAACAGAATCTGAGTTTTTCAGCAATGTCTGGGGATTGCCTCATAATCCTCAGTTCCAGAATTACGCAGAAGCGTGGCAACGAGCTGGGCTTGGAATGAAGTTTTTAAACAGTCTTCTTACTACCGGATCATTCCTTTTGATTCTTATTCCGATGAATAGCTGTGCAGGATATGCGTTAGCTAGGCTATCATTTAAGGGAAAGAAGATTATTTATAATTACCTGCTTCTTGGTATCATGATTCCAGCTGGCGTTCTTGCCATGCCTACATTCACGATAGTCAATGAAATGGGCTTGCTGAATAGCAGAGTAGGACTTGTTCTGGTTTATTCCGGACAGGCTATTAGCTTCGGTATGTTCATAATGCGAAACTACTTTATTTCATTGCCAAAGTCACTGGAAGAAGCTGCCAGAATTGACGGAAGTTCTGATTTCGGAGCATTTGTGCGGATTATTCTTCCATTAGCGGTTCCCGGTATTGTTACTCAAGTTATCTTTAGTGGCCTTGCTAATTGGAATGAGTATCTAAGAGCAAATCTCCTTATTCGAAGTGCTGAGCTCCAAACACTTCCTCTTGGAATGGCGAGCTTTGCAAACCAGGATACTATCAATTATCCCGTTATGTTTGCAGCTCTGGCAATGGCAACGGCACCAGTAATTGTCATTTACCTTGTGTGTCAGAAAACATTCGTCAAAGGTGTATCACAAGGTGCTGTAAAAGGATAACAGATACCTTTTGTACTATTTTCGTCGAAAAAATCCTTTAAAAGGAGGAAAATATGAAACGGATTCTTTTTACCGTATTATTGACCGTGTTGGCACTGTCTCTGGTATTCGCTGGAGGTGCGAATGAAGAGCCGGAGAAACCGCAGGTTGTCGTAATGGGCAATGCCCGCATGTATGAAGGGGAAGAAGCCGCATGGGAAAAGGTTGCCGCTGATTTTGAAGCAGAAACTGGAATTGAGGTTGTGCTTCGCTGGCAGGGAAAGTGGAATGAGGTCCCTCAGAATCTGTCTACAGCGAGTCTTGCAGGTGAGAAGGTCGATCTTGTAACAGTCGGAGCAGGTCTGATTAATTCAATTGTCGCAAGAACAGGCCTTCTGATGGATATCACTGACCTTATGGAACCGTATAGAGACAGATTCGGTGAAGGCATGCTTGATTCCTATACAATTGGTGGCAGACTCTGGGGCTTCCCTTATGGAAATTCCGCAGCAGGATTCACTTATTACAACAAGGATATTTTCAACAATCTCGGTATTGAGCCTCCAACGACTTATGAAGAGCTTGTTGAGATTTCCAAAACGATTTCAGATGCTGGTTATATTCCTATGATTTTCAGAGGAAAGGATGAAACATATTGGTCCAATCTCTTCTTCTATGCATTTGCTCAGACAACTATGAATCAGCCTATTGAAAAGACGAATGACTTCCTCACAGGAAAGAGATCTTTCAGCAGTCCTGAAGAAATCGAAGCTGTGAATGCAGTTGTGTCTTTCTTTGAAGATGGAATTCTTACATCTGATAGTCTTGATACAAATGGTGATGGAATGAAGGCTGCATTCCTACAGCAGAAAGCTGCTATGATGCATACTCATAATTTCCAGCTTCTGCAGACTGACTGCCCAGATTTTGAACTTGGTATTTTTGAGTTCCCTATTATTGTGGAAGGAGCATATTCCCAGCCATTCGGTGGACCTGGTACAGGTATAGCTATTCCTTCGTTTGCAGATAGGGACAACCTCGACAACACAATGAAATTTGTTGAATTCCTGCTTCGTCCGGAAAATGCAGATCTTATTATTGGTTGCTACAAGCCTGTTGTAGAGGTGGTAAAGGGTATAAATCTTGTAGATGATCCTAATGTCCAGTATCTGAATGAGGTAATGATTCCGAAGACTGTTCCATATCTTGATTGGATTTGGCCAACAGAAGTCAATGCTGCTGTCTGTCAGATAATTCCTGCTGTAATTGCCGGAACGATGACAGCTGAGGAAGGAACGGAAGCCGTTCAGGCAGCACTGGAAAGAATTCAGAGGGAAACTGGATATCAGTATGACTGGTGGAATTCCTGGACAGAAAGTGATTGGGAAAGAGTCACGCCATAAACCATAGGGCAGTCTGAAAAATCAAGGAGGTACTAAATGAAGATTGCATATACAGTCTGGACTTGGCAGATGGATCCTTTCAATAAATTTGTAAGGAGCAATGATAAAGAAATACAGAAAATCGAATTTGAGAAAGCTGCAAGGGAAATATCTTTCCTTGGCTACAAGGGTATCGAGAACTTCAATATTATAGCAGATACATTTGGCGATGATATCGATTCTCTTAAAGCCATACTAAACAGGTACAATCTCGATCTTACAGCTGTCTATACTTACATAAAGACAGATTTTGATGCTGATCTGAAGATGGCTGAGCGCTGTATAAAGCTGCTTAATGATATAGGCTGTGATATTCTTAATCTCCAAGGGCCTAAGCATGGTCCTGATGGTACTTCCGAAAAGGATATTCTTGATACTGTGGAAAAGGCGACTATAATCGGAAAGTTGGCTCATGACCATGGTGTAAAATGCTGTTTCCATCCACATTGGGGAAGTACTGTAGAGAAGGAACACGAAATTGCACTCTTTGCAGAGAAAACAGATCCTGAACTCGTACATTTCTGTATCGATACAGCTCATACCCAGTTAATGGATATGGATCCTATCAAAATCGTAGAACAGTATAAGGATAGGATTGCGTATATGCATTTCAAGGATGTTGACCCAGATGTGACAATTACACCAGAACGTCCTATGAACAGATTCAGGGCAGTGGGACAGGGAACGGTTGACTTCAAGGGTGTTTACAAAAAACTTAAAGAGGTTGGCTATGATGGAACAATCTGTGTAGAGCTCGACTATCCTATCATCTGTAATTATCAATCAGCACAGACATCTCGACAGTATATTCATGATGTTCTTGGAGAATGATAACTGATGAAAGAGGCTGTACAGAAAACTGTGCAGCCTCACATTTGGGGAGAGAAATGGAAAAGACAAGAATAATCATAGATACGGACATTGGAGATGATGTGGATGATGCATTGGCAATAGCATTGGCTCTGTATTCTCCTGAGATTGAGCTATGCGGTATTACAACTGTATATAAAAACGTTGGAATGCGGTCTGCACTGGCATATGATCTGTTACGGATATTTGGCAAAGAAAAGGATATACCTGTTATATCTGGTTTCTCACAGCCGATTCGATATCATGTTGATGATACAATCATTCCACATCAATGCCGTGGCATAAGCAATTGCTCTATAACAGGAAAACCTAGAGAAGCTATTGATTTTATCATTAATACAATCAAGAAGAATCCAGAAACTGTAATTGTCGCAATTGGGCCTATGACAAATATTGGCTTGGCTATAAAACTTGCTCCAGAAGTTATGAAGAATTCAAAAATTCTGGCAATGGGAGGTGCTTTTTCTGCGGTATATCCTGAGTACAACATAATGTGTGATCCGGAAGCTGCGGATATAATGATAAATTCCGGTGCGGATGTTTCTATGATTGGTTTGGATGTAACAACCAAGTGTGTGCTTTCAAAAGAGGATGAAGGTCTTATACTGAACCAGGTGTCACAGAGAGGGCGGTATCTTGCAGAACTTGCTGGAATTTGGTTAGAAACAAGTAAGGCAAAGAAGATAACACTGCATGATCCTCTTACCATCGCTGCTATAGTGTCCCCTGATATCCTTTCAATGAGGAGAGAACCAATACGCATTGAGCTTGAGGGCACGTTTACAAGAGGACTTACTGCTTTGTGTCGTACGCCTTTTAGACAAAGAGAACCTTATCCTGAGAGCATTGTTAGTGTCGCAGATGGAGTAGACTCTTCAAAAATGCGTGATTTACTTTTCTCACGATTATTCAATAAGTAAAACCCTTCATTTTGAATTGTACTTGTTGAACATTCATTTGAAGTTTATTGAATAATTAAAAATAGATTTATCAGTTGGGTTTTATTTTTTAATATGTAAGTTAAATATGATTAAATGGAAGTGATTTATGGCATGTACCTTGAAAGACGTTGCATCTGCTGCTGGTGTTTCTCCGGCAACTGTATCTTTAGTATTAAATAATCGTTCCGGTATCAGTCAGGAGACTCGTGAAACGGTAATAGCGGCAGCCATGCGGCTGAATTATCCCCTTCGCGCATCTTCTACGGTAAAAGAGAATGCAACAAGACCTGTTTGTTTTATTAAAATCGCATCTCACGGTCTTGTCATAAATGATGATCATAAAGCTTTTATTTCTGATTATATTGATGGGATTGAAAACAGTGCTAGAAGATATGGATATCCGCTTGAAGTCAGGTCATATGTAGGTTTTGATGTTGATCAGATTCTTTCCGATATCTATAAGCAGAATTACAGTGGTATTATCATTCTTGCCACAGAGCTGTTGGAACAGGATATTCTGAAGTTCAAAGAGCTCTCAATTCCCAAGGTCTTCATTGACGTTAATTATCCTTTGTTTTCTTTTGATTTCGTAAATATGGATAATGAAAGTGCAGTATATACGGTAGTCAAAAGATTCAAGGATCGGGGTATAACAAAAATCGGATTAGTGAAATCGAAAATATATACCCGTAATTTCTTTCTTCGTAGCAAGTATTTTTATGAGGTCCTTAAATATTTTGACATGGAAATCAATAAGGATTGGGAATTTACAGTTGGCCCATCTTTTGATACTGCCTATGATGACATGCTTGAGAATCTTGAAGGAAAGAAAGATCTTCCTGAAGGATTGTTTTGTGTGTGTGATGTCATAGGAATAGGTGTTATGAAGGCTCTCAGGGAGAAAGGCATAAAAGTCCCTGATGATATATCAATCATAGGATTTGATGACTCCCCAAAATGCCGGATGACAGATCCCGAGTTAAGTTCAGTCCGGGTTCCCACAGCGCTTATCGGAAAAAGAGCTTTTGAATACCTTCGGAATCTTATGAAACGGGAACAAAGAATAGCCTCTGAAAAAATACTTATAGGATGTGATGTTATATTACGTGATAGTGTCCGTAAAGTTCTTTGATTGTTATTCAAAGATAATGACTTGATGTTGTATTCTGAAGATATGGAATATAAAGAAGAAAGAGAAAGCATCGCGGTGTTCATGAAGCGCTGCTATGATAGGGGACTTACAACTGCTACGGGCGGGAATATAAGCATGCGGGTAGGAAGCGTTATGCTTATAACACCCTCTGGAAAGGATAAAGCCTTGCTCTCTGCTGATGATATTGCCGTTGTTCAGATAGCAGATGGCTTGAATCTTACTCCGGACAAAAAACTCAGCATTGAGAGTGATATGCATAGGCGTATTTACCTGAAAAGACCGGATGCCGGCGCTGTTGTACATTGTCATCCCGTCTTCTGTTGTCTTTTTTCCGCAAGCGAAGATGAGATTGATACATCTCTGATAGCTGAAAGTTGGTTTTTGCTGGATAAGGTCAAAAAGGTATCGTATGCTTTAATGGGGACAGAGGAATTAGCAGAGGTTGTCTCGGATTCATCTCTTGAAAGAGATGCTCTCCTTCTTGAGAATCATGGAGCTCTGACAATCGGTAATACGCTTCTTTCTGCTTTTGACAGGATGGAGTGTCTTGAGCAGGCAGCAAAGCTGACATATCTGTCCAAAGCCGTGCATGTGCGTGGTTTGAGTGGTGAAGAAAGGGCAGCCATAGCCCGTATGAGATAGGAGATTAGTTATGGAGAAAGTGGTTCTTGATGCGCTGAAAGACAAAGCGTTCGAGATAAGATGTAGCACAATCCGTGAGATATCCTCATTTGGATCCGGCCACATCGGTGGAAGCATGTCCATTGTGGAAATCCTTTCGTATCTGTATTACAAGGAAATGAATATAGATCCTGAAAACCCGAAGAAGATTGACAGGGACAGACTTGTAGTCTCCAAAGGACATGCGGGTCCTGCAGTTTATGCAACTCTTGCTTCGAAGGGTTTCTTTCCTGAAGATTGGCTCAAAACGCTTAATCAGGGAGGAACAAAGCTTCCTTCCCATTGTGATATGACCAAAACTCCTGGTGTGGACTTCACAGGCGGATCCCTTGGACAAGGGTTCTCTGCTGCTGTCGGTATTGCTTTAGGACAGAGAGTGCAGAAAATAAATGCAAGGACATTTACGATCATCGGAGACGGGGAATCCCAGGAGGGACAAATCTGGGAAGGTGCAGAAGCTGCAGGAGCATGGAAGCTGGACAATCTCTTTGCATTCCTCGATCTGAATGGGCAGCAGCTCGATGGTTATACAAAGGATATCATCCCACAGGTGAATATTCCTGAACGCTGGCAATCATTCGGCTGGGATGTTCATGTGATCAACGGTCATGATTTCGAAGAGATTGAGAAGGCAATTGAGAAGGCAAAGAGCACTTCTGGAAAGCCTCACATGATAGTGATGAATACAATCAAGAGCTATGGATATATCCCGGGTGAAGGCATAAAGAGCAATCACTCAATGCCTATTACTCCAGAAGCAGCAGAAGAGGCAATCAAGGCTCTCAAGGAAAGGGAGGGAAGAGTATGAAAGACGCACATGTATTTTCCCATTACAAGGAAGCTGTAATCGGTGCTGTTGTAGATCTTGCAGCAGAGCATCCTGAGATTGTTTTCCTCGATGCTGACCTTTCTTCCTGTATCGGATCGACAACATTCCAGAAAACATATCCTGACCGTTTCTTCAACTGCGGTATTGCAGAGGCAAACATGGTGGGCGTAGCTGCCGGTCTTGCTTCTACAGGTCTTGTGCCATTCATCCATTCTTTTGGATGTTTTGCTTCTCGTCGTGACTATGATCAGCTTTTCATTTCTGTCGGCTATACACATCAGACAGTGCATGTTATTGGTTCGGATCCCGGTATTACCGCTCAGTATAATGGCGGTACTCACATGCCTTTTGAAGATATTGCCCTGATGAGACAGATTCCTGGTATGGTAATTGTCGAGCCATCAGATGCTCAGTCCCTTTATGAACTGACACTGCAGGTTTATGCCAATGGTCATTCCTCGTATATCAGGACACCGAGAAAAGGTATTTGCTTCAGATATTCTCCAGAGGACAAGATTGAGCTTGGAAAGGGCATTGAGCTTGCAGATGGCAAGGATGTTGCAATCATTGCAACTGGTGCTCTGATGGTCGATGCTGCTGTTGAAGCAGAGAAAATGCTTGCTGCAGATGGCATCAAGGCTACTGTTATTGATCTCCATACAATTCGGCCTCTTGATACAGAGCTGATTGAGAAAGTCGCTTCACGAACCGGTCATGTACTTGTTTGTGAGAATGGCCGCTATGCCGGCGGTATCGGTGAAATGATTGCAGGTCATCTTGCTGCAGTGAACCCTGTGAAGATGGGTTTTGTAAATGTCGGAGAGAGATTCGGAGAGGTTGGAAATCTCAAGTATCTATCATCAGCTTTTGGTTTCACTGCAGATAATGTGGCACAGAAAGCTAAGGAGCTTCTTGGAAAGTGAAATTACAGCTTCAGCTGGAAACAATCCCAGTATGGGATGGACTGAAGGAAGACAGTGAGTGCTTCCTATGCTCATTGATGAAAAAGGCAGAGGAGGATGGTATCAGGTACTACCTTTCCTCTGCTGTCATGACACCAGAGGTGAGGGTGGAGATGAACAGGTACGGATTCTGCCCTCATCATTCTGCACTTCTGGCAGAGGGCGGAAAACCACAGTCCCTCGCTTTGGCTATGGATACCTATTACGATGAGAACAAGAAAGTTTTCACTCCGCACATCGAGAACGTCCTGAAGGCCGGAAATGCAAGAAAGACAATGAAAGCCGCAGAGGCCCTTTTTGAGGCTGCTCATGAACGTGAGAAAGGCTGTCTTGTCTGTGCACGTATGGATGAGAGACTTCTCCGGTATGCATATACCATTGCCTCGCTCTGGAATACCGACATGGATTTCCGTAAGGCCTTGGAGGATTCAAAGGGGTTCTGTCTTCATCATACAGAAGCTTTGATAAGAACCGCGGAAAAAGCTCTCTCTGGAGATGATCTTGCTGCTTTCTGTAAATCCATGGTCACGCTCTTGCAGAAGAATCTTGACCGCGTTCAGCATGATGACTGGTGGATGACTCAGAAGTATAAGAGCGAAAACAAGGATAAGCCCTGGAATGGAGCAGAAGATGCACAGAAGAGGGCAGTGTATAAACTCATAGGAGAAGGAAGAGTTATTGATCCTGTCAGGAAGTAACCTTCTTCCTTCTTACCTTCAGGGGAAGAAGAAGCTGGTCAGGGTTTCTTCTTCCTTCATCGATTGTACACCTTCTCAGAACATCTTCAGAGAAGGTGTTTTTATCAACATGCAGGTAGTCGATAAATCCATTCTCGATTCTGTAGACAAGAAAATGATTCTTTCCCGGGAAAAGGGAACAGGCAAGAGTCAGTGGAGTCTTCTCCCTTTCATGAAAGGAAATGGCTGAGAGCTTTCTTTTCTTCGCAAGATATGACGATGACCAGAAAAGTGCCAGAATGAGGCCGTTTTCATCCCATACCAGAATATCTGTTCCAAGCAAGTCTGTGTCTATGTTGACGTTTGCCGGAAAGTATGGCCGGAGCGATGTGGCGAGGCGTGCAGAGATACTCGCGCGTTTTGGTTTCAGCGTTCTTGGAAGTGCCGGAAGCTGGAAGAATGCTTCCATGCCTTTTCTAAATGACTGGTAGATATCGAGAAGTTCTGATTCCTGCATAGGCTACCTGTATGATATCGTTATCTCCATCTTGCTGACCTGGGAAATTGTGTTGAAGATGGAGCATTCCTTTGCTGCACTGTCTGCCAGTGCTTCAAATTCTGCTTTGTCCGTAACACCTGTTGCTGTAATGGCAATGACTGTTTTCTCAAGAGTAGTCGGAGCTGTATCTCGTTTTGTTCCTGTCACTGTGATTTCCACTTCATCCCATCTCACCGCATGCTTTATGGACAGCATTGTTAGATAAAAGCATCCTGAGAGTGCGCCTAAGAGGTATTCATATGGACCTGTGGTCTGTGTGAAGTCAAATTCCTTTCCGATAGAGTTCTCGAAAAAACGTCTTGATCCATTGAAATGTGCTGTAATAGTTCTAACTTGTCCCATGCTGTGGATTATATCACAGGGAGGCGATGGTGTGAGAAGCTATAAATGCAGTTGCAAATGCCCATGTTAGGCTGTATCCACCGCAATCTGCATCGACATCTATTATATCGCCTGCAAAATAGAGCCCTTTGCATAACTTTGATTCCATCGTGTCTGGGTTTATTTCAGATGTTCTGATTCCTCCCGCAGTGCTCATAGCACTAGCTGCAATTGCTTCTGCTTTGCAGGGGAAAGCGGAGAGAAGTATTTCAGCTTTTCTCGCATCGGACGAAGACAAGCTGGCGATTTTCCTGTTCCCAAGATCTCCGAGAAGAGCAGAGGCAAGACGAGGGGGAAGAGGTATTGCATTTTTCAGAAGCATGGCTCCTTTGTCCTTTCTTAATGTGCTTATGTCTGTCTTGCAGAATTCAATTGCAATGTCTTCCTTTCCATTCAGAAGGTATGAGAAATTCTCTGCAGCTGGCCCTGATATTCCTCTTCTTGTAATGACAGCATCCCCTGTTACCCTGGTTTTTCCTTTTTTGATTGTTATCTCTGTTGAAACTCCTTCCGCTTCCTTTAGATCTGGGAGGAGTGAGAGCGCAGATAGTGCAGGGTGTGGTGGGGTTACACTATGTCCGAGAAGGGTTGCAATATGGTACCCTGAACCATCTGAGCCCGTTCTCGGGTAAGCGATGCCTCCTGTAGCAAGTATTATATTTTCCGCTTTGATTGCCGTGCTGTCTGTTTTTACAAGAAAAGCATCCTCTGTTTTCTCTATCACAGAGACTTTCCCCTGTATTATTCTTGGCTTGTGTTTTGTCAGTGCCTTAAGAACTGAAGCGGCATCTCCTCCTTTGGGGAAGATCTTTCCATTCTCTTCGGAAGGTGTGATTCCAAGTTCCTTCATGTGGGAGATGATGTCTGTATTTGTATGTGAATAGAGAACCTTCCTTACAAAAGGAAGGCTCCCATGATAGTGGGGAAGGAAATCCTGGACAGTACCGCTATGCGTATAATTGCAACGACCCCCTCCTGTCAGAAGGAGTTTTCTGCCACAGCCCTCATTTCCTTCCAGAATCACTGCATCGGGGAGAAGCGTTGAGGCATAAAGTCCTGCGGCTCCTCCTCCGATAATCAGCGTCTTATTCATCCTTTTCCTGAGTAACAGCGAGATGGAGTTCATCAAGCTGCTTCTGCTCTACATATGATGGGCTGTCGTCCATCGGTGACAGAGCTGCTGTATTCTTCGGGAATGCAATGACTTCCTTGATTGACTGCTCGTTTGCAATAATCATGCAGAGCCTGTCGATTCCAGGAGCGATTCCTCCATGTGGTGGTGGGCTGAAGCGGAAGGCATCGAGAAGGAATCCGAAACGTTCTTTTGACACCTCATCAGGAATGTTGCAGATTCTGAATATTCTCTTCTGCAGTTCTACATCATGGATTCTTATAGAACCGGAAGCAAGCTCATAGCCATTGAGAACGAGGTCGTAGAGATCTCCCTTGACAGAACCTGGATCCGATTCAAGAGTATCGAGATACTCGGTCTGTGGCATTGAGAACATATGGTGAGCAGCTTCCCAGTGTCCTTCATCCTCATTGTATTCAAAGAGCGGGAAGTCGATGATCCAGCAGAACTCGAAGCCTGGCTTTATAAGGTGGAGATCCGCACCAAGGCGGGAACGTACGGCACCCATTGAAGTGCAGCATTTCTTCCAGTCTTTTTCTGCGATGAGGAGAATCACATCTCCGTCTTTCGCTCCGGTTTCCTGCAATACTTCGTTTTCCATGCCCTCGAAGAATTTGGAAACGCCTCCGGAGATTGTGCCATTCTCGCACTTCATCCATGCCAGTCCGTGAGCTCCATAGATCTTTGCTGCACTTTCAAGCTCGGAAAGATACTTTCTTGTATAGTCATGACCCTCTGTTTTAGGAGCAACGACATACTTTACATATCCACCCTCAGCAAGAGTCTCTGTGAAAGCCTTGAAAGAAGATTTTGCGGCAAATGATGATGCATCCTTGATTTCCACTCCGAATCTGAGATCTGGCTTGTCACAGCCATATGTATTCATTGCATCGTGGTATGCGATACGGCGGAAATGCGCAGGAAGCTCTACGCCGAGAACATTCTTGAAAACATGTCCGAAGAGGTCCTCCATAAGAACCAGAACATCATCTCTTTTCACATAGCTCATCTCGATATCGAGCTGAGTGAATTCGAGCTGCCTATCTCCTCTGGGATCTTCATCCCTGTAGCACCTTGCAATCTGGAAGTACTTGTCAAAACCGGAGACCATCAGTAACTGCTTGTAAAGCTGTGGTGACTGTGGCAGGGCGAAGAACTTGCCCGGATAGATTCTGGATGGTACGAGGAAGTCCCTTGCACCTTCCGGTGTGCTTCTTATGAGAGTCGGGGTTTCAATCTCAAGGAAATCTGTATTGTAGAAATACTCCCTGATGGCCTTTACTATCTCATGACGCATCTTGATTCTCTTCTGCATTCCAAAGCATCTGAGGTCAAGATATCTGTACTTGAGTCTGAGGTCTTCTCTTGAGTTGTTTTCCTCGTCAATCATGAATGGCAAAGTATCGCACTTGGAGAGGATTTCGATTTCCTCAGCTTTCACCTCAATCTCTCCGGTTGCCATCTCTGCGTTAATCATCTCATCTGGACGACGGCGTACGATGCCACGTACTGCAATACAGTATTCAAGCTTGAGCTCGTTTGCCTTTTCTTGAAGGCTTGCAGTTGCGTCATCATCGACAACGACCTGTGTTATGCCATAGCGGTCGCGGAGA